>CASTFX010000178.1 GCA_949448405.1 uncultured Clostridia bacterium | reverse complement strand
TGTTCCTCTTATTGCTTCAATTGGACTTAATTTATTTAATTTTCTTAATGAAAGCTTACTAGATATTATAATAACTATATATACAACTATAATAGTAAGCACTAATATTATTACTGGAACTTTCATAAAAAGTTCTGGTCTATTCAACATAATTCCGTTTTCTAAATGTGTCATGTCAAATGTATAATTTTTTAACAATATATTAATCCCACTTGTTAAAAGTTTTGATATTGCAAAACCTATAAGAATTCCTATAAAAATTCCAACTATGCCTAATATTCTAGCTTCTTTTTTTATTATAGTTTTCTTTTGCTTATTGTTCATTCCAATAGAACTAAGCATTCCAAATTCTTTCAATCTTTCAGAATATGTCATTTTAAAGGCTGTATATAACATAACACATGAAACAATCATTATAACAGCTATTACTGCTATTCCAATGGCGACCATTGATTTCATAAACGCAGTATCTACTTCAAGTACACCTGCATAATTCAAAAGCTGTGTATTATATTCAAGACTTGGCTCTATATCTTCGCTATTACTTATTCCTTCAAAAATTAATTTAAGATAAAAGCTCTCTTCTTTTCCCGTTACTTGCTGTACTCCCGTATATCCTGTATTACCATTACTTGAAGTATCTAATGTAGACTTTTGTTGTGCTTTATTATTAGTAGTAGTACTATTATTCTTTACTATTCCCATCTCTTTTTCAAGCTTTTCTTCTGGGCTTATGTAATCAGCTATTTCAAATCTATTTGCTAATGCTTTAGTCGTTTTATATATCTTCTGAATGTTATTTGCCAAAATAGTAACATCAACAGTTGTATCGTCACTCATATTTTTACTATCAAAACAAGTAATTGCTCCTAATTCGTATTTAAAAATTCCATTGTCAATATTTAATTCTTCAGTCTTGCCGTACTACTATATATTCATGCATTTTTCCGATTAAGAGTTACTTTAAATTTATCCCCTATATTAATCTTTTGCTTTAATATATTGTTTTTGCGTATACTTAAACTAAGCAAAATCTCATTTGAATTCTCTGGCAATCTTCCCTCTGTAATATGTACATTTGCATTTTTTAAAGCATTTTCATCATAAGCTCTTACATCAAATTTTACTTCTCTATTAATATCTTTTCTGCAAAAATCCTCCTCTGATATGCCTAGTCTTTGATAAAAAGATGTCTCTTTTATATTCTCATCTTCTGCAATCTCTTTTGCTACAGAATAAGGAATATTCGAAAATCTAGCCTCCCAATTTTCTTTACTTCTTTCTGTATTTACCATGTATTCTTGGTAACTTGAAAATAAAGTAAACACTGTTGTAACAAGTACTGTTACAATAACTATACCGCATTATTGTAACCATGCTTCTTCGTTTGTTTTTCTTTATATATTCCCATGTTAATTTTGTTGTTATTTTCATACCCCATCCCCCTTTTTATTTATTATACTATTACTAAAAGTTACATGCAATATAAATATTTGAAAT
>CASTFX010000177.1 GCA_949448405.1 uncultured Clostridia bacterium | reverse complement strand
AGTACCAGATTAGAAAGGAGATGTAAAATATGGCAGGAAGAATTGATTATGCAGAACGACAGGAACAAAAAAAGGAACTATACCAAGAGCGACTAGAACAAGCAGAACAAAGAAGTCAAGCACACTATGAAAATCAAAGAAAGATATCAAGTGCAATACCTATGGGACAACCTATTTTAACAGGACATCACAGCGAGAAACGACATAGAAACGATTTAAAGAAGATAGACAATGAAATGAGGAAATCTATACAAGAAAGTGAAAAAGCAGACTATTATAGAAATAAAATAGACAATATTGATAATGGCAAAGCAATATCTTCTGATGATCCACAAGCTATTGAAAAACTACAAGCTAAAATTGAAGAACTAGAAAGAGCCAAAGTTGAAGTAAAAGCTAGACCTCATGAATGGTACGAATTACAATATCTAAATGCAGATATAAGAAGATTAAAAGACAGAATAAAAGAAATTCAAGAATTGGAAGAACTGCAATTTAAAGATGTTACCTTTAATGGTGGCAAAGCAATATTAAATAGAGAAATAAACAGGTTACAGCTTCTATTTGATACTATACCAGATGAAGAAATAAGAACTACATTAAAGAAACATGGTTTTAAATGGTCGAGATATGAACAGGCATGGCAAAGATTATATAACAAAAATGGTATTTATGCAGTTAATTATGTTATTAAATTAATAAATAAAAGAGGCGAAGAAAATGAAGCAAGTTAGACCTTACACTTTTATTAAAGATAAAGAGAAAATGAAAGATTTTCTAAAACTAAACAAAGAGGACTTTTTAAAATCATATAGTTATTTATATGAAGAAGAATATGATGCGACAGTTTGGGAATATATAAAACATACTAGAAATGCTTATAAAAGACAGATTTTAGATGATTAATGTTATGTTAGGATGCAATGTAACAATACCCTCATATATTGAACTAGAGAGGCTATATAGCCTTTGTAGAGGGTATATTTGTTTTTACAAAATTTTTTTCGCCGTAGTATATAAAACAGCTTAAAATCGAGCCTAGAGAACGACAGATAGGATATAAGAGTTTTTTAAGACTAAACCATATCTGGCATAGTAAAATTCCAATAATTTAGTGTATTTTAACAATTACTTAATTTTTTTTCATAAATTGATAGTATATTTATATACTTCGTATATAAATATAGCAGACTTCATGCAAAATTAATTTATTGAATATAGAGAAAATATTTTATTACTAATACATATCTGGCATAGTGGCATAGTGAAATTCCATATTAAAGGAGATAGGTTTGACACTATCTCCTTTATCATGGCAATACAATTAAGAATTTGACTTATTATCATTAGAGGTATCACGAGACTTCATGAACTCTTTTGCATAAGCACCATTATCATTATCAAGTTGATAATAAAGGTATTTACAAAGATAATCACTAAAGGTATCATTATAATGTTTTTTTATATAATTATCATCAAATGCTTTATCAGTATCTTCAGCCATACCAAAAACATTAAG
>CASTFX010000176.1 GCA_949448405.1 uncultured Clostridia bacterium | reverse complement strand
TAGGTATTGTTGAATAATAAGGAGGTATTAGCATGGCTGAACCAGTTCAATTTAAACCTGAACTCTGGGAACCACTCGTATTGCAACTGTCCTCAAAAGAAGGGGTAGAAGGGCTCGTCTGTGAAAGCCAACCTGTATCGCATGGTGGATTTTTCCCATATCAGGATCCACGTACTTGTTATGAGGTCAGGGGTATCCTACCGCATGCAAACCCTAATGAGTTCTACCACGACTAATCCAAGCAAAAGCAAACCGGCTTCTTGTTAACCGGTTTGCTTTTATTTTGGTGTGCCCAGGTGGACTCGAACCACCATCGGTCGCTTAGGAGGCGACTGCTCTATCCTGCTAAGCTATGAGCACATTTTAGCTTTGCTAACATCTTATCCTACATTACTAGCAATTATAATAATACATTTTCCATAAAAAATCAAGCTAATTTTATAATAATATGCTACAATTAACTTTCTCCATTTTGCATACTAGCTTTAAATGCCTCAAGTGTTATATCATTATCTTGCATTATTTGTTTTCCTTCTTCTATTAGCACTTTTACTGTTTTTCCATAAACATTTTTATATATTATGTTTTTATCTTTTACAGTTTCTCCTTGGTTTGTTATTCCATTTTGCATTATATGATACATCATTGCATAGCTTGCATAGTATAGTTCTTCATCCTTTTTAGCTTTTTGTTCCATTTTCTCTATTACCTTATCCATATTCTCGGCTGTAATTACTTGACTTTTTATACTATCTTCTTCTAATACATAAAACACTGTAAGTCCTGCTACCGCAATTAATAATATAACTAACAATATATATAATATTGCTTTCCCTGTTTCTCTTTTCATAATAATACCTCTCTGTTATAAACTATTTTTCAATTTAATTGTATCATTTTTTGCATTGATATGCAATATAATTGTACCTGTATTTCTTAACTTAATATTAACTTTTTTACTTATGTAAACAAAAGTATTGACGAAAATAATTATATATTGTACAATGATGTTACGATTTAGGCTTTTAGCCTTTATAAAGGAGGATACCCGTAATGAGTGTAAGAAAAGCAGTTATACCAATAGCAGGATTTGCTACAAGATTTTTACCTGCTTGTAAGGCTGTTCCAAAATGTATGCTTACTATATTGGATAAACCAATTATTCAATATATTGTTGATGAAGCAGTCGAGTCTGGTATTGAAGAAATTGTTATGGTTATAGGGAGAAAAAAAGACGTTGTACAAGATTATTTTATGCAAGATGAAGAACTTACTAGTTTTTTAATTGAAAGAGACAAAGAGCAATTTATTCCTCAAGTAACTAATTTATCACATGGTGCTAAATTGCATTTTATAGAGCAAAAAGGTGGAGCTAAAGGTTTAGGTCACGCTATATATCAAGCTAAAGATATTATTGGAAATGAGCCTTTTGCTATACTTTATGGAGATGTTGTTTTTCACGGAGAAAAACCTTGTCTAAAGGAAATCATTGAAAAGCATGAGCAGTGTGGTGGTTCTGTAATAGGTGTT
>CASTFX010000175.1 GCA_949448405.1 uncultured Clostridia bacterium | reverse complement strand
AACAATGTATAAGAAAGAATGTTAATTTTGAGTTTAGACAATGTGGAACTTATACCATAAAAGATGGAAAACAATATAAAATTCAAACAAAAGATTTGTGTAAACAAGCAAAATTAGCCAATATTGATTATAAAGGCAATCGCTAAATTACAATAAGTAGAGTAGATAATAAGTTAAATTATCTGCTCATTTTTTATAAATATGACAGACAGATGTCATATTTATATGCTATAATATTGACAGGAGGAAAATATGCAGGTAAATAATAGATTATTTGAAATAGTATATATACTAATGCAAAAGAAAAAAACTACAGCTAAAGAATTAGCTGATAGGTTTGAGGTATCTACAAGAACAATATATAGAGATATAGAAACATTAAGTGGAGCAAACATACCAATTTATGCAAGTAAAGGAAAAGATGGAGGAATAGGACTTTTAGATGAATATGTATTAAATAAAACAATACTTTCTGAAGAAGAACAAAATCAGATTTTGTTTGCCTTGCAAGGAATGAAAAAAGTAAAAGGACAAGATGAAAAAGATATTTTGGAGAAGTTAAGTATATTATTTAATAAAAAGATAAATGATTGGATTAAAATTGATTTTTCTAATTGGGGTAATATACAAGAAGAACGATTTGATATTATCAAATCTGCAATTTTAAATAAGCAGCTAGTACAATTTATTTATTATAATTCTAATGGAGAAGAAAATAATAGAATTGTAGAGCCATTACAAATATGGTTTAAAGATAAATCATGGTATTTAATAAGTTATTGCAAATTAAAAGAAGATTATAGAATATTTAAAATTGCTAGAATAAAAGAAATTAAAATATTAGAAGAACATTTTGAAAGAGAACTACCAAAAGAAGAAGAGAAAGAAAAACATAATTTTAAAATGACAGAACTTGAACTAGAAATAAATAAAGCTATGACTTATAGAGTATATGATGAATTTGAAAGTAAAGAAATAACTAAAAAAGAAGATGGGAACTTTATTATAAAAGTGAAATATCCAGAGAATGAATGGATATATGGCTACATTTTATCTTTTGGAGAATATGCAAAAATTTTAAATCCTGCTTATGTAAAAAACATAATAAAAGATAAATTACAAAAAACTTTAAAAAATTATTTATAATATGACATACTGTTGTCAAATTATATATTATATACTTCTGTTTAGGAGGTAGATATATTATGAAATATGAAATTGTAGAATTAGAAGAAAAGGTTGTTACAGGAATTAAAATTAAAACAACTAATCAAGATGGAAAGGCTATACAAGATATAGGAATGACTTGGCAAAAATTATTTGCAAATGGAATTTATGAGAAGATTCCAAATAAGGTAAATGGTAAAACAATAGGATTATATACAGAATATGAGGGTGATTATACAAAAACTTATACATTTATTGCAGGAGCAGAAGTAAGTCAAGAAGTACAAATAGGTGAAGAAATAGAAAGTATTATTATTCCAAAAGGAAAATATGCTAAGTTTGTTATAAGAGGAGATGTGCAAAATTCAGTAGGAC
>CASTFX010000174.1 GCA_949448405.1 uncultured Clostridia bacterium | reverse complement strand
TGGCACAACAAATGTTTCATATCCTTCTTCATTTGATAATTCCTTTAATGCTCCTCTTGCCTTATCAGTTGTAACATATATTCTATTTCTTGCTTCTTCTACGCCATATTTATTTTCTAATATTTCTCTAAATATTCTAAATGCAATTGCTGGTTCTGTTGTAGTTCCTGATTTTGATATTACATTTATTGAAAAATCTCTATCTCCGATTAAATCTATTAAATCATTTAAATATACTGGACTTATGTTATTTCCTGCATATAAAACTAAAGGTGTACTTTGCTTTTTGTAACTGTAAAAAGAATTATTTAACGCCTCTATTACAGCTCTTGCACCTAAATATGAACCACCTATTCCTATACACACAAATACTTCTGAATCTTCTTGTATTTTTTTAGCTGCTTTTTTTATTCTATCAAATTCTTCTTTATCATAATTTGTTGGAAGTTCTAACCAACCTCTAAAGTCTTTTTCATCATTTGGCTCTTTACGTAAAACCCTATCTATTTCTTTGACTTCACTTTTATATTCTAAAATTTTATCCATAGAAATTCCTGTGTTTGTTAAGTTTAATTTTATATTCGACATAATCTTTCCTCCTTATGAATTTTATGTTTGCAAAAGAATTAGTATATTGCAAGGCATATGAATTTGAGTGTCAATGAGGCATACCTGTATACGTTGATTTGACATCAAATGAACAGCAACGTCGCAAGATGCTGATTATTTCGCAAACTCTATTAGAACTGGGAACACTTGCTTCTTCCTAGAAACAACTCCCTCTAAAAACATCCTATTATTCTCTATTCTTTTATTAAATCCTTTTTCTGCAATATCCGTCCTATCTCCTAAAACTATTGCTTCTGAATTACTATTTACTATATCTGTAATTAAAAGTACAAATAGGTTTATACCATTTTCTTTCATAAATGCTTGCATAACATTTTCTAATTTGTCTTGGTCTTTTAGCACTTCCTCTATACTTGCTGTATTTACCTGTGCAACTTGCATATTTACACCATTTGCCTCCATTTTCTTTGAGTCAATATTAATTATTTCTTCTGGTGAAAAATCGCTTAAATCTGTTCCTGCTTTTAACATTTCCATTCCATAAGTTTCTATATCTATTTCTGCAATTTTTGCAAGTTCTTTTGCAATTTGTACATCTTTTTCTGTGCATGTTGGTGATTTGAATAATAATGTATCTGAAATAATTGCACTTAGCATAAGTCCTGCAATAGTTTTATCTATTTCTACATCATGTTGTTTATATAATCCATAAAGTATTGTTTCTGTACATCCTACTGGCTCTGCCATATAGAATAATGGATTTGCTGTTTCAAACCCTGTAATACAGTGGTGGTCTATAACTTTTAGTATGTTTGCCTTTTCTATTCCATCTATACTTTGTGAAAATGTATTGTGGTCAACTAAAATTACATTTGCCTTTTCTTCAATGCTCTCTAGTGTTTCTGGTTCTGCTACTTTAAAATAGTTTAATACAAATTCTGTTTCTTTATTTACTTTTCCGAGTTTATACGCCGTTACTT
>CASTFX010000173.1 GCA_949448405.1 uncultured Clostridia bacterium | reverse complement strand
GACCGGTGTTTACACAGCAGATCCAAGAATTATAGAAAACGCACTTAAATTAGACTGCATATCATATGAAGAAATGCTTGAATTCTCAAACTTAGGTGCTGGAGTTCTCCATAATAAATCAGTAAAAGTTGCAAAAGATAATGATATAAAATTGATTGTAAGATCAAGTATGTCAAAAGCAAATGGAACAACAGTTGCAAATATATATAGCAAATGTTGTACACTCCCTAAAATTACAGGAGTTACATCTAATGATAATGTGGTATCAATAGTTGGACTTGATTTAGATTTAGAAGTTAAAGGTAAAATTATAAAAGCCTTAGACAATAAAGATATTCCGTATAGTAATATCGATAAATCCGATATGAGAATATCTATTGTTACAGAGAAAGAAAGAGTAAATGATTGTATAAATTGTATACATGATTTATTTTTTAAAGTCAATTAGGGAGGAATTTAAATGAATAAAAATAAACAATATATGCTCGCAATTGTTGGAGCGACTGGAGTAGTAGGAAGAATTGCAAGAGAAGTTTTAGAAGAAAAAGACTTACCAATTTACGAATATGCTTTTTTCTCATCTTGTAAATCAGCTGGAAGTACAATAAATTTTAAAGGAAAAGAATATGTTGTTAGAGAATTAACAGAAAGTTCTTTTGACGAAGGTTTTGATTATGCAATATTTTCAGCAGGAGGAGACACTTCAAAAAAATTCGCACCTATTGCCGCTTCTAAAGGCTGCATTGTAATTGATAACAGTAGTGCTTGGAGAATGGATAAAGAAGTTCCATTAATTGTTCCAGAAGTAAATAGTGATGATATAAAAAAACATAAAGGTATAATTGCAAATCCAAATTGCTCTACAATTCAAGCTGTAGTTCCTTTAAAAGTGCTTGATACTAAGTATAAGATTAAAAGAATAGTTTATTCAACATATCAAGCGGTATCAGGAGCAGGAATAAAAGGAATAAACGATTTAGAGCATGGGGCAGAGGATGGATATGTATTACAAAAATTTACACATCCAATTATAAATAACTGTTTACCTCATATTGATGTATTTCTTGATAATGGATATACAAAAGAAGAAGAAAAAATGATAAATGAAACAAGAAAAATCTTAAATAGACCTGACCTTAGAATTACAGCAACAACAGTAAGAGTTCCTGTTATTAATTCACATAGTGAAGCAATTAATATAGAGTTTGAAAATGACTTTGATTTAGATGAATTGATAAATACATTAAAAGAAACTAAAGGAATCATTGTTCAAGATGATATAAAAAATGACATCTATCCTTTAGCGACAGAAGCTTCTGGGCATGATGAAGTTTTTGTTGGAAGAATAAGAAGAGATTATAGTGTAGAAAATGGAATAAATATTTGGGTAGTTGCGGATAATCTAAGAAAAGGTGCAGCAAGTAATGCAATTCAAATAGTAGAAGAGCTTATAAATCAGGATTAATTGACAAAAATATAAATTTAGTTTAAAATAAAACATAGAGTAAATTGAATAGTCGCGTATACTTTTAAGTATATGAGGAAAGTCCGGGCTCCATAGAGCAATGGTGCTGGAT
>CASTFX010000172.1 GCA_949448405.1 uncultured Clostridia bacterium | reverse complement strand
TTCTTTTGCAATGGGGGCAAAAAAGAAAAGGAGTACCTTATAAATAAGCGCCAAAAATGACGTTTATCTATAAGGTACTTCTATTTTTAATAATGTTTCAACTATATTACTTTTTTGATAATTCTAAATATATTGAAGGCATAAAACTCAAATACTTACTTCCCTAAAGAATTTTTGAGTTTACAGACTAAAAAGTATTGACTTTATAGTAAAAAAATGTTAAAATATTAAACGTTAAGTTCTACGGAACTTACAAATACAAAAAATGGAGGTTTTACTAATCGTTAAATTTTCAATTTTACAGTTAGTTAATCCATAATAAAATGGAGGTGAAATTTAAGTGCCAACAATCAATCAATTAGTAAGAAAAGGAAGACAAACTTCAAAAGCTAAATCAACAGCTCCTGCTTTACAACATGGATTTAACTCTAAGAAGAATACAGCTACAAATCACAGAGCACCACAAAAAAGAGGTGTTTGTACAGTAGTTAAAACTGTTACTCCTAAGAAGCCAAACTCAGCATTAAGAAAAGTTGCCAGAGTTAGACTTTCAAATGGATATGAAGTTACATCTTATATCCCAGGTATAGGACATAACTTACAAGAACACAGCGTTGTATTAATTAGAGGTGGTAGGGTAAAAGACTTACCAGGTGTTAGATACCATATTATAAGAGGAACTCTTGATACAGCTGGAGTTAAAGACAGAATGCAAGCTCGTTCTAAGTATGGAGCAAAGAAGCCAAAGAAATAGGCTTGAATTTTGGTGCTTATAACTAATTACTAATATAAGAGGTACTTAAATTAGAATAGATTATATGCACTTACTGGCAAAGCCAGAGTAACTTTGATGTTCAAATGAACATCTACAATTCTAAATAAGAAGGAGTGAAGAACAGTGCCAAGAAAAGGATATATAGCAAAAAGAGATGTTTTACCAGATCCAATATATAACAGCAAAGTTGTTACAAAATTAATCAACAACATAATGTTAGATGGTAAAAAAGCAGTTGCTCAAAAAATCGTTTATGATGCATTTGATATCATAAAAGAAAAAGAGCAAAAAGATCCACTAGAAGTTTTTGAGACAGCGTTAGATAGTATAATGCCAGTTCTTGAAGTAAAAGCTAGACGTGTTGGTGGTGCAACATACCAAGTACCACTAGAAATTAGACCTGAAAGAAGACAAACTTTAGGTTTAAGATGGTTAGTTAGCTATGCTAGAAAAAGACATGAAAAAACAATGTCAGAAAAGCTTGCTGGTGAAATTCTAGATGCAATATCAGGAAATGGTGGAGCATTTAAGAAGAAAGAAGATACACACAGAATGGCAGAAGCTAATAAAGCTTTCGCACACTACAAGTGGTAAAAGTTAAAATACGAGAAAATGTTATCGTATTAACTAGCTGTAACTCATTAATTCGTAACAGCTAGTAAAACTACAAGTGGTAAAAGTTAAACAAATAAGAAAAAATAAAATAAGGAGGAAAAAGCCGTGTCAGATAGACAATATCCACTAGAAAGAACTAGAAATATAGGAATAATGGCACACATTGATGCAGGAAAAACTACACCTACTGAGAGAAGAC
>CASTFX010000171.1 GCA_949448405.1 uncultured Clostridia bacterium | reverse complement strand
CAGAAAGACATGAATCAAGAAGAATTGATAATCATCATCAAGCCCTATATAAAATCTTGATTCACCATTATCTCCTTGACGACCACTTCTACCTCTAAGCTGATTATCAATTCTTCTTGATTCATGTCTTTCTGTACCTATTATCTTAAGTCCGCCAGCTACAGTTACTTTTTCTTTTTCTTCTTTTATATTTTCATCAAATTTTGCTTTTAGCTTTTTAAATTCTTCTCTTACTTCTATAATTTCTTTGTCATCTGTCTCATTAAAAGCTGTTGCTTGTTCTATTAATTCTTCTGTTACTTTTCTTTTTCTTAACTCTTGAAGTGCTAAATATTCTGAGTTTCCTCCAAGCATAATATCTGTACCACGTCCTGCCATATTTGTCGCAATTGTTACTGCTCCAAATTTACCAGCTTGTGCAATTATTTCAGCTTCTTTTTCATGGAATTTAGCATTTAATACTTCATGAGGTATTCCTTCTCTTTTTAAGAAGCTACTTAATTTTTCAGATTTTTCAATAGATATTGTACCAACTAGTACTGGTTGTCCTTTAGAATGGCTTTCTTTTATTTCTTCTACTATAGCTCTAAATTTAGCATTTTCATTTTTATATATTACATCATTATTGTCAATTCTTACCATTGGTCTATTTGTAGGAATACTTATAACATCTAAATTGTATATTTCTCTAAATTCTTCTTCTTCTGTCATAGCTGTACCTGTCATACCTGATAATTTATCATACATTCTAAAATAGTTTTGGAATGTAATTGTTGCAAGTGTTTTTGATTCATCTGCAATTTTAACATTTTCTTTTGCTTCTATTGCTTGATGTAAACCATTATTATATCTTCTTCCATACATTATTCTTCCTGTAAACTCATCAACAATTAAAACTTCTCCATCTTTAACTATATAGTCAATGTCCTTTTTCATTACTCCATATGCACGTAAGCTTTGATTAACATGATGCACTAAATCTGAGTTATCTATATCATTGAAATTTTCTATATTAAAAGTTTGTTCTGCTTTTTTGATACCTTTTTGTGTAAGTGAAGCAGATTTTGCTTTTAAGTCTACTATGTAGTCGTATTTCTCATTGTCTTCTTCTTGAGCTATATCTTTTACATCTTCTTCAACTATTACTTTTGGGTTAAGTTTTTTTACAAAATCGTTAGCTTTTTTGTATAAATCTGATGACTTATTTGCTCTTCCTGAAATTATAAGTGGTGTTCTTGCTTCATCAACTAAAATACTATCTATCTCATCTACTATTGCAAAACTAAGTTCTCTTTGTACTGCTTGATTTTTATAGATTACCATATTATCTCTTAGATAATCGAATCCAAATTCATTGTTTGTACCATATATAATGTCTGATGCATATGCTCTTTGCTTGTCAGCTGGGTTCATTCCACTTATTACAAGTCCTACTGTTAGTCCTAAAAATCTATATAATTTACCCATCCACTCGCTATCACGTTTTGCCAAATAATCATTGACAGTTATAATATGTACACCTTTTCCTGTTATTGCATTTAAATATGCTGGAAGTGTTGCAACTAAGGTTTTTCCTTCTCCTGTTTTCATTTCTGCTATTCTTCCTTGGTGCAAAATAATTCCACCTATTAACTGAACTTCAAAGTGT
>CASTFX010000170.1 GCA_949448405.1 uncultured Clostridia bacterium | reverse complement strand
GGTTTTATCACATCCCCAAAACATTCCTTCATATTTTACTGTTTCATTTCCTATTGGTACCCAACTTCCTATACTTGCTGAACATACTTTACTCATATCTATGTTATTTATTATTTGTCCATTTTTTCTATTTTCCCCACTATTTACTAAATCTCTAAAATATGCTAAGTCATATTCATTATATATGGCTCCTGCTACCTCTTGACCACCATTTGAATTATATACTTTTCCAATTGCTAATGTTAAGACATTTACTTCTTTTTCTGCTTTTACTATCTCGTTTTCTTTACTTACTACTGTACATATTACTTTATATCTTCCTATGTCTAATTCTGATATATTATTTATGTTTTTATTTATTGCTATATTATTAAAATCTAGATTTCCTGTTACACTATATGTTATTGTTCCTACTCCTGCACTCCCCCAAGTTACTTCAAATAATTCTTCTACTCTTATATCCTGCTTTCTCCTTACATTACTTGTATTTCTATTTTTTATCTCTACTTTTGGAAGTGTACTTTCTAATGTTTTAAATTCTTTTCCTTGACTTACATTTCCTGCTTCATCTTTTCCAAATATATAATATGTTGTTTTTGCTTTTAATCCTATTACTTTTATATTTAACTCTTTTGTATTTGTACACTCTGTAAATATACTTGGCTCTTCATTTATTTCTACTACTGCATAACCTATTATTCCGCTTAAAGAATCTTTTCCTTTTATCTCTACACTATTTATTCCTTCCTTTACTTCTTCTATTATTGGTTTTTCTTTATCTATTTTTGTTACTTCTCCTACTATATAGTTACTTTCATTTGTTCCATCACTTAGTCTTACATATATTTCTCCATTATTCTCATATTCTTGACTAACCTTTTCTTCCCATTTCTTTGCATCTTTACTTGTCTCTACTTTATACCCTTCTTCTATTTCTATCTTTACATTTGCATTTACTCTTACATTTTTATTTGTCCAACCACTTGGATTATATATTAACTCTATTTCTCCTTCTTTTATATCTTCTAATTCTATTGTTCTTATTATGCTACTTTCTTTTTCTGCTTTCCCTTCTTTATTTATTCCTTCTACTTTTATTTGATAACTTTTTTCTTTTACTAATCCTGTATATGTATATTCTCCTTTATTACTTTTCTCTATTACTCTATATTCTTCTCCTAATTCTACATCTCTTATATAATATCTATATTCTCCTTTCTCCATTCTCTTTCCTTCTACTTTTACTCTTATACTATTTGTTGTTATATTTGTTATTTTTATATCTATTATTGGTCCTAAATTTCCTGCTTCTCCTTCATATGTGATTTTTATATTTCCATCTTCCTCTTCTTCTACTAAAAATACATATTTTTCTACTATTATTAACTTCGCTTTTTCATTTTCTGTATCTTCTATTTCTTCAATATTTATTATCCCCTCATTTACTAAATGTTCTATGTACTTTTCTATTGTTACTTTTTCTTTATTTTCTATTATTACATTTCCTTTTTCTAATTCTAGCTTCTCTAATGCCTTTGAGATTTCATGACTCTTTATTGCATTTTTTGCTCTATTTATTATTCCTTTTTCTCCTAAGGACATACTAAACACTATTCCTGCTAATATTAACAAAACTATTATTGTTACTAC
>CASTFX010000169.1 GCA_949448405.1 uncultured Clostridia bacterium | reverse complement strand
GACTTAGAAAGGCGTATAGAACTTCAAGAAAAATGTATAGCTGTTGTAAAATACTTAGATTTTTTGTTTAACATGTGTTATGACAAAGAAATAATAAATGGTAAAAAGTATTTAAAATTTGGGGAAAAATTAGATGTTATTGTAAGATATATTATTGCATGGAGAAATGCAACAAAGCCAGAAAAAGCAAAATGTGAAGTGCTTCCATAGGGCATTGGAGGAAAGATGAAACGAAAAGGGAATTTATATGAAAATATTTATAAGATTGAAAATATAATGGCAGCATATGATGAGGTGTGTAGAAATACAAAGTCCAAGAGAAAAGTAAATAGATTTAAAGAATTCAAATGTATCTATATATCAAGAATATATAATATTTTAAAAAATAGGGAATACAAAGTAGGACCATATATACATTTTACAATATATGAGCCTAAAAAAAGAGAAATCGTAAGTCAAGGAATGATAGATAAGATTGTAAACCACTTAGTAAGTAGATTTATTTTATATCCAGCAATACTTCCTTGCTTAATAGATACAAATGTATCAAGTAGAGCAGGTCTTGGAACAAAAGCAGGACTTGAAGCTGCAAAGGAATTTCATAGAAAATGCAAAATAAAGTATGGAAAATATTATATTTTAAAGTGTGATATAAGTAAATTTTTTGCAAGCATAAATAAGGAAAGGTTAAAAGAAAAACTGCTTAGGAAAATCAAAGATAAAGAAGCAATAAAAATATTATTTGATATAGTAGACAGCAGTGAAGATGGACTTGGAATTGGAAATATGACTTCACAAGTTTTTGCAATATTTTATCTAAATGATATGGACCACTTTATAAAAGAGCAACTCAGAATAAAATACTATGTTAGATATCAAGATGATTTTTTACTTTTCCATGAGTCAAAAGACTATCTCAAGTATTGCTTTGAACAAATAAAAGAATTTCTAAAAAAAGAAAAATTAGAGTTAAATGGAAAGAGCAGATTATATACAAGTAGCAATAACTTCATTTTTCTAGGTAGAAATCAAAAGGGGAAATATGCAAGATATAGAACAGTAAAAAGAAAACTAAAAAAGAAAGTTTATCTTTATAAAACAGGTGTAATAGATTTAATGAGTCTAAGTGGAAGCGTTTTGTGCTATAAACAGCTATGTAAAAGAGATATAAGAGTGACTTTAGAAAATAAGTAATTAGGTAGTACTTAAAAAAAGTACTACCTAAAAAATTCTAATTTTATACAAAAATTGACATATTGCAAACATTTTTTTCTTATGATATAATGCTAAACAGACGCCGTAAAGGTAGGAGGAAAACAATGTATTTAAAGAAACTAGAAATGCAAGGGTTTAAATCTTTTGCAGATAAGACAGTATTAGAGTTTTTACCTGGAATAACAACAGTTATAGGGCCAAACGGTTCAGGAAAAAGTAATATATCAGACGCAATAAGATGGGTGCTTGGTGAACAAAGTATGAAATCACTAAGAGGGGCAAAATCAGAAGATGTAATTTTTGCTGGTACACAAAATAGAAAATCTTTAGGATTTGCAGAAGTTTCACTTATATTTGATAACCAAGATGGAAAGCTTCCTGTTGAATATACAGAAGTAACAGTTACAAGAAAGTTATATAGAAGTGGAGAGTCTCAATATTTCATAAACAAAACATCTTGTAGATTAAA
>CASTFX010000168.1 GCA_949448405.1 uncultured Clostridia bacterium | reverse complement strand
CCCTCTATCATGACTCTTATTAAACTTTCTGTACCAGAAGGTCTAATCAGTACTCTACCATTGTTTTTGAATTCTTCTTCAAGTTTCATGATTGCTTCATTTATTTCTATGTTTTCTTTATATGTCATTTTCTTATTACTATCTACTTTTGCATTTATCAAAACTTGTGGATATATATTTATAACTTTGCAAGCTTCTGATGCCTTTACTTTATTCTTTAAAAGTAGCATTATTAGCATAAGTGATGTTAAAATTCCATCTCCTGTTGGATTATAATCTAATAAAATCACATGACCTGACTGTTCTCCTCCTAGATTATATCCATTTTTTAACATTTCTTCTAGCACATATCTATCTCCTACTTTTGTTTGCTTTAGCTCTAATCCATTTGCCTGTGCATATTTATTTAATCCTAAGTTACTCATTACTGTTGCAACTAGAGTATCCTTTTTCAATTTACCTTGTGATTTTAAGTATTTTGATATAACTGCTAAAATCATATCTCCATCTATAAGTTCTCCGTTTTCATCAACTGCAAGACATCTATCTCCATCTCCATCGTATGCTATTCCTAAATTTAATTTATTATCTACAACAAATTTTGATATTTGATTTGTATGAGTTGAACCACAGTTATCATTAATATTAATTCCATTTGGTGAATTACTTATTATCTTATAATTTATTCCTAATTTGCTAAATACCTCTTCTGCAACTTCATATGTCGCACCATTTGCTGTATCTATTCCAATAGTGAAGTCATTACTTATATTTGCTTTTATCTCATCAGCAAAATTATCTACAAAGAATTTTACATAGTCTTCTATAAGATTTTCTTCGTATGTATCTGTTCCGACTTTATCTCCAACCGCTCTAAGTTCATCTATTTTTCCTGAATCCATTACTTCTTCTATTTCTTCTTCAATAGAATCATCGATTTTCATTCCTTTATTGCTAAAGAATTTTATTCCATTATGCTCATAAGAATTATGAGATGCTGAAATTACAACACTTGCATCTGCATTTAACTTTCTTGTAAGATATGCAACTGCTGGTGTTGGAAGAACTCCTAAATGTATTACATTTGCTCCATAACTTAAAAATCCTGCTGTCATTGCACTTTCAATCAAACTTCCAGACAATCTTGTATCTTTCCCTATTAATATACGTGGTGCATGGTCTGTATGCCTACTTAAAACATATGCTCCTGCTTTTGCTACTTTATATACAAGTTCTGGTGTAAGTTCTGTATTTGCGATTCTTCTAATTCCATCTGTTCCAAAGTATTTTCTCATAAATCCTTTTCTCCTCTTATTTAAACTTAAGTTATTTAATAATATTTATCTTAACTCATTTCTGTTACTATGTCAAATAAAAAAATAACGCCCTATTTAAAAGGCGCTTTTATTTTATTAATATCTATCCTACTACTGAGTTATTTTCTTCATTAAAAGGAATAAATTTGTTAACCACTTCACTCTCTCCAATGTTATCTACTCTAAATGTTTGGAAAGATTTAGATATTTTTTCTTCTATTAATCCTTCAACTGTTTCTTGAGAAGATTGTTTTGCAAGTGCAAGTTCACTAACTAAAATTTGTTTTGCATTAATTAGCATTTTCTTTTCACCTGTTGATAATCCTTTTTCTTTTTGTTTAAAGCTTAAGTTTCTTACAACGTCTGCAACTTCATATATATCTCCAGTTTTTATCTTATCCATGTTCTCTCTATA
>CASTFX010000167.1 GCA_949448405.1 uncultured Clostridia bacterium | reverse complement strand
CCCATAATTAGAATATTACCAGCTTCTTCCATTAATTGTTCTAATGCGGCTGTGACTGTTCTTGCCTTTACCTTTGTTCTTTTTTCTACTTCTTGAGTCTTTCCTCCAAAGAATTCATATTTGCTATCTTTTTTAACTACAGCTTGGTCTCCACCTCTACCTAATACTAAATCCATTGCAGACATAGTCTCTTTATATTTTTCATAATTTGTTTTGCCATCAGCAACTACTGCTATACTCAAAGTAGTTGGTATTAGACCTTCTGTTTCAGTATCCTTTACCATTCCTAAGATTTCGAATTTATCTTCTATTATTTTATCTAAATATTTTGTTTCGAGGATGAGTACATATCTGTCTCTTTCAGTTTTTAAAGCGATTCCATCAAACTTTGCCAGCCATTCATATATTTTCTTTTCTATTTCTGTTAATACCTTAGTTCTTTCTTCTTGTCCGCATACTTTGTATAAGCTCATCATAACTGTCTATCATTATCATACCTATACATACTTTGGCATCTTTAGCTTTTTTAATTGATTCTAACAATTCTGTATTTTCCACTATATATATTACATACATGTTATCATTCTTTTTTCTTCTGTTTCTTGATTTTGCATCTATTACTTCTATTATCAATTGATAATTTTTCTTTCCTACTTCTATTTGTTTATATATAATTGTTTCTTTCTTGTTTTCACTATTTTCTGTTTCTGAATTTAATTTCTTTATAGTCTCTTCTAATGTTACATTTATATCTGTATTTCCAAATTCATTGATATAACTAACACTTTTCCAAGATACCTTTCCTTCTGTATCTACTATAACTAATGGAAATGGTGAATTTATTAATGTGTTTTTTGCGATTGTGTCTACACTAAAGCTTAATTCTTGTATATGTCTATCTAGTTCATTTTTATTTTTGTTATCTGTCCAAAATGTGTATATTATTAAAAGCCCATAAGCTATTACTGATGGGATTATAAATATAATATTTTGCATACATAGTAATATTAGCACTACTGCTATTACTACTAGATATATCTTTGTTTTTGTTAGTATTGTTTCAAATGTTTTCTTTGTGTTGTTTGGCATAAAAATCTCCTTTTATTACAACGTATATTGTATAACATGTACATTCATTTGTCAAGATTTTGCGGTTTTATGTAAATAGCTTTAAAATAGGACTGTTTCTTCCCCACTTATCTTTTGTGGAAATAGGAACAGTCCTTCTCTTTATTGTAAATCGTTTTTAACTTTTATTACTTGTTGTTCATCTACCTTTTCTGCTGGTTTATAGTATCCTTTATTTTGTGCTATTTTGAACAATTCATATTGGAAACTTTCTGATGAGTTTCTAAGTTGTTGCATCGTATTTCTAAGTTGCATATTTTCTGCCTCTGATATGGCATGACTATATGTTGTAAGCTCTGCCTTAACTCCCTCTAATATATCATTTACCATTGTTTTTTCATCCATGATTTTCCCTCCTAATTATTTTTAGATTAGTTTGGAAAAGAAACAAGTAATGCTAGGCAAAATTTAGTAAAAAACCAGAGGCATGCTCTTGCATGTTGAGGATTTTTTATCTAAATTTTAACAACGCAGTACGCAGTTTATTTTTCAAACTTAATTATTTAAAAATGTCATAAGCTTTTGCTTAGTATTAAGTGCATCCTGTGCTGACTTTGTAAATACTTGTTTTATTTGTGGATCTATTGCTTGTTCTGCATAAGTATTTAATTTTTGATAATTTGTTTCTGTTCC
>CASTFX010000166.1 GCA_949448405.1 uncultured Clostridia bacterium | reverse complement strand
CCCATCATGTCTGTTTTAATTCTTGTTTTACTTGCTACTCCTTGTTCTAAAATTGCTTTTTTAATTGTCTCTATTATATCACCTTTTTCAATAACTTCTTGAGGAATCTCAATTCTTGAAATCTTATGATTTTTACCATGCTCTCCTGATTTTTGCCAATTCCTTTTAGGCGAAGGATAATATGCATTCTGATATATCTCTTCTCTTGCGGCTCCTCTTTCTTCAATATTAATATATCCTTCAACAACTCTGTCAAATTCTGATAAGTTATAGTTCCTATTTAATGCTTTTTGATATAATTCAATATATGTATCTCTGCTCATTAATCCAGCATCGCTTAGTACTCTTAGTACTTTTTCCGAATCAATGTCTATTCTATTACTCCATGATTTTTTATGCTCTGGATCAAATTCTCCAAATATTCTTATTGCATATTTTCTTATAACTTGTTGTATTTCTGGACTAACATTTTTAAATAGTTGCCCAGCATATTCCCAATCTAAAATAATATACCCAAGCTCTCCATATTGTGTTAGACTTGTTGGTACCCATTCCCTCTTGGTTTCTCCGTTTTCGTATTTGCTTTTTACTTCCTCAAATACCCTTCTAAACTCTAACGTAGCATCTTCTTCTTCTAAATCATCTAATACTTGTATAAACCCAAAACTACTATTACTCATAAAATGTTCATGCATAGCTGTAGCTCTAAGTCCAGTAATGCCAAAAGCTTTAAATTTTTCTAAATCTTCTCTTTCAAAATGTGGAACATTATTACTAGTTGAATACTCTATATTAAATCCATTACTGTTTATAGCTTCAGCAATGTCTTGAGCTGGAACATTTGAATTTATAGCATATTGTACAATAGCATTTAGCTCACTAAATCTCATACTATTAGGATATGCTCCAAATTCTTGAATAAGTTGCATGGCATTTTCTGAATTTGGTTCCCCACTAGCCTTTGTGACTAATTCTCTTGTGGCCATTCTTTTGAAAAAATCATGGTCAGAATTCCCATATACTCTTAATTGGTATTTCTCTGGTTCTTCTATTCTAAGCATTTCTAAAATTTGCAAATATTTATGATAGATTTCTTCTCCATAGCCTTGTCCTTGATACTTCCATTCTACTCCAAAGTTAAAATATTTTTCGGCTCTATCTATTGCTATAAATGCTATATCTTCAAAACTTTTTATTCCTTCGTTATCATGCTTTTCTCCTGCCAAATCTTTTTCTCTTTTTTCTTCATAAGCTTCTTGATATCCTGCATCTTTTAAGCAATATAACAATAGCTGTTCTTCTCCTCTATCTGTATTTCTAATAAGATTAAATCCATGATAAAAGTTAAGCATTTCTCCATCCTTGCCTTTAATTTCAAAGCTTCTTAAAGGATAAACTGTATCTACTAAATCATAATAGTTTCTCCAAAATTCTGCTATTTCTTCTTTTGTTGGCTCTGTTTTTTCTTTTTGATTGCTCATATATACCTCTTTATTACTCATTTTAAATAATGTATATATTATACAATTTTATGTCTACTTTGTCAAGTTTGTCTTTGTTGTTGTTTTTTAGACAAATAATGTGTATATAAAAAGCACCTCCTATAGGTGCTTTTCTCATACTTTTGGTGGCTTGAAGTGGAATCGAACCACTGACACGAGGATTTTCAGTCCTCTGCTCTACCAACTGAGCTATCAAGCCTTATTTACTTATAAATAAAAAAATGGCGACCTGGAACGGGCTCGAACCGTCGACCTCTAGCGTGACAGGC
>CASTFX010000165.1 GCA_949448405.1 uncultured Clostridia bacterium | reverse complement strand
CCTGAGCCAAGATTTGCATGATATACTCCTTCAGCATCTTTTGTTACTCTCAAATTAAGTTTTTGAAAATTTACATAAAACACTTCTGGATAATCTGCATAAAATGCATATCTTGCAGCATTCATTGCTGTCTTTAATTCAGCATTTCCTTTCATATAGTCTTCAAGTTGTGCTTGTGTTACATATTTGCCATTTTCTGCAATGTCAAAACTTTCTGTTCCTGTCTTTAAAATGCCTTTACTATACATTTCATAAATTCCATCGTATACTCTTTTTCCTAAAGTATTAAGCTGGTCATAATGGAATTTTCCAGTATTTATATCCAATAAATCCTCTACGTTTCCAGTCTGTGCTGACACAAAATTGCTAAAGTTAATAAAACTGAATTCGGCTATAATTAATATAGCCAATAATATAAGTGATATTAGCTTTTTTGATTTCATAAAATCCTTCCTCCTTTTTACCTTTGTAATTATATTTTATAACACTTTAATTATAACATATACTTATCGACTATTCAACCTTTTATATATTAAAATTTTGCTTTTGTACATTGCAATATTAATTGCACGATATTTTTAACCTTATAAAATGTTATGCTATTTTTAATTCTTCTTGATAATATTCCTCTGATGTCTTAAATTTCAATATTTTTCTAGGATATTGATTTATCCATTTTTCTATTCTTTTTACATCTTCTTGCTTTAATCCTTTAAAGCTTGTTCCTTTGGGTAAAAATCTTCTTATCATTTTATTTATATTTTCATTTGTTCCCCTTTGCCATGAACTATATGCATCTGCAAAATATTGACTTGTTCTTGCTTTTTTACTTCCTGTATATGACTGTTCTATCGATCTCCAATTTCTAAATTCTGCTCCATTATCTGTTGTTATTGTTTTAAATGTTTCTCTAAATTTTACTACTCCTATTTCTTTTTCTATTCTATCTAATGCTTTTGATACTGATTTTGCTGTTTTATTCGGTAGCAATTCTATTATCTCTTTCCTTGTCTTTCTTTCACTTAATACTAACAAATATGGTTCTTTTTGTCCTTTTAACCCTTCTACTAAATCCATTTCCCAATGGCCTATTTCTTCTCTTGTTTTTATTTCTTCTGGTCTCTCATGTATTGTTTTTCCTTCTTTATTTGGTTTCAAAAAATCAGATTCTTCTTTTTGTCCTTTATCCACTTTTTTGGCATAATTCCCATATACTAAGTCTTTTCTTTTTACCTCTATTATTTCTTTATCTATATAGTTATATATCGTCTTAAAACACAATGTCGTCGAAAATTTCTCTTTCTTTATCTTATATGCTATTACTTCTGGTGATGTCTTTTCTTCTTTTATTTGTGTTTCTATGAAACTTGCTAATTTCATATCTGTTCCTATTTTTAGATATGTTCCTTTTGCTGTTTCGTTTTCTTCATTTTTTCTTTGTGCTACCTCTGCACTATATACATATATTTCTATTAGTTCTGATGTTAAATTTTTTACTAACCCACTCTTTATATCTCTACTTATTGTTGTTCTATGTTTTTCCAATATTTTTCCTATTTGTGTATAGCTTAAATGTTGATCGTTATACAAAGTTTCTATTTTTATTCTATCTTTGTATGTTAATTGTTTAAATTTTCTTTTATTTGTGGTATACTGTTCTTGACACATAATTAAAAACCTCCAATGTTTAGTCTCGCAACTAACATTTTATTTGATTTTTAATTGTGTGTCTATATTTTTATGTTTACATCGTGCATTTAATTATACAATATTCATAAAATT
>CASTFX010000164.1 GCA_949448405.1 uncultured Clostridia bacterium | reverse complement strand
CTGTGACTATTACACTTTTACTATCATTGTTTGCTACTGCTGTTTTTATCCAGTCTGCTCCTTGCATTTCTTCTGCCATACTCTCTAGTGTTGTTTCTCTTCCGAAGTATACTATCTTTTAATATTATCTCCCTTGCAAGTTCTTGTACTTGCTCTCTATACTGTTCTATTATATATGTATTTGTTATCTCTGATGATGAATCTAGTATTCCTTCATGTCCTGTTATTCCTCTTATCGTTACTGCTGATATTATTACTAATATTACTATTATTACGATAAGACTAATAAGAGTGATACCACTCTCAAGTTTTGGTTTTTGACTTTTTTTCATTTTTGCTTGTTTTCCTCCTTGGTTTTTAACTTTTTTCAGGAGAGATTTTTGTTTTTAAATTGTTTCACTAACGATATAATATTTATTTTATGCCTGTTAGTTTGCCTCAACTTAACAAGAAAAAATATATTATATGTGGATAGCTTGTTTTAATAAACAAAAACCTTAAAAAATATCTCCCCTTATGGTTAGAAACAAAATAGTAAAATTTTAAACCAAATAAATTTATAACCCTATAATTGTTCCCACCCATAAAGAGAGATATTCTTTTTATATAAAACAAGCGCAAAAATAAACAGTCTTATTATGGATTGGTTTTAGACTTTTCATTTTGGTTTTTCTCCTTTTTTAACTAACTTCTATAAAAGTATTTTTCAGAAGATTAGTCTTTCAAACATTACAAATTCTTAGAACTATGCCTTATATAACTTGTTAGTTTGTACATAAATTATTCATTTATGGTTTCATTATATCTTTTTATTCTATCCTTGTCAATGACTTTTACTTATTATTATTTTGGTATTATTCTGTATCGTCTATCATATCTATTATTTCCTTACATTCTCTCCATGTTGATACTTTTACATATTCATTATATTTTTTAAATTCTTTTATTTCTTTAAATGTCTTATCTCTTGATGATAAATCTGTTAAAATGACTTTCTTAATTACCTCTTCTTTTCCATACATTATCTTAAATAGTATAGAGCGAAGAATACCTCCAATTACCTTTTCTTGATTCTTGGCTGCAATTATTATATATATACCATCTTCATTTAGATTTGTATATTCCATTATGTAATATATCATTTTTATAATTTCTATGAGCCCATAGATTGCAAGCGTATAGACTAATGCGTTCAGTATAAAATCTAACATTTTGACCACCTCACACATTAGTCTATTCTTTAATTTTATTTTATGTTACATTATGCCCATTTTCTTAGCTACTTGTTTTCCTTTTTTCATTATGTTCTTTCTAGTCTTATTTGTACTCTCCATATAAGCCATTGCAATCCCTGCTGATACCATTGTTCCTATTAACATACCTTTTACAAATTTCATGTGCTTTTCCTCCCTTAAAAATATAGTTAATATTATTATTACTTTTTTTACTTAAATATATACTTTAATTTGTTTTCTTTTTAAAAAATAATGTATATATTTCAAATACAGCTATGCACAACAAAAAAATTCCAAAATACAATTTTAATTTATTTGTATCAAGGTTTACTGATATCTTTGCTCCAATTAATGCACCGAATAATTCCACATATTGATACTGTTATTCCTGTTTTCCATTTAATTAATTTTTGTTTTATATTCATTATTATTGCAACTATTGATGTAGGAACAAAAAATATAAGATTTGCGCCTTGTGCAATGTGTTGGTCTTTTCCCAAAAATAGGGATAGACATAGTATAAGTATTGTTCCTCCTCCCATTCCCATTCCAC
>CASTFX010000163.1 GCA_949448405.1 uncultured Clostridia bacterium | reverse complement strand
GCCGAATAGGACTATCTATATCAAGAGACTTAACAGAACTTCAAAAAGGAAAGTTTAGTATACAAATCGATGGCGATTTATTCAAAGTAGACTTGGAATTTGAAACGATTTGATATGAAATCAAGTAAAAAAATATATAATAAAAATCCTTTTATTGTAGATAATACAAGAAAAAGGATTTTTTATAAAATTTCATAAGAAAAATTAACTCACATATAAAAAAAGAAATTAAAATATCTTGCAAAATATCATCACAAATGATAGAATAAGATAAAAACGCATGGGCGTGCATCACACACCCACCAACGCATTTGTAATTAAAACAAATGTAGGGGCTCGTAGGGGCGACGATTAGCACGTACAAAAAAGAAATAATGCAGAATGTGTAGGGGCGACGATTAGCACGTCCGCAACTAACAATTTATAAATAAAAAACCAAGGAGGAAAACCAAAATGAAACAAATGCAAAACCAAAGAAACGACGCAGGTATCACACTTGTTGCACTAATCATCACTATTATCATCTTAGTCATACTTGCAGCAGTATCAATATCAGCAGTGTACAATTCTAAGATAGTAGATTATGCAGTAAATGGAGCAACAGACTATGCAGGAGAAGCAGTAAAAGAAAATGAAATAATGAGTGGAACAGAAAGTCTAATAGACAGCACAGTAAAGAAAATAGAAGATATACTAGGAGGAAAAACACCACCAGAAGAATTAGAAAAAGGACCAAATGGAAAAACATTAGTAACAGAATTAATAAACATACAAGGAAGTAAAGTAGAAGCAGAAGATAGATTAGGCAATTTAATAACAGTTCCAAAAGGATTTAAATACAAAGAAGGCGAGATAGCAGAAAAAGGGGTAGTTATAGAAGATGGAGAGGGTAACCAATTTGTATGGGTACCAGTAAGTAATATAAATCATGATGGAACAGGAAAGATTAAAAGAGAAAATGGAACAGAAGTAGAAATAACATTAGGAAGATATACATTTGATACTTATACAGGAGCAGTAAATACAACAGCAGGAACATATCAATATGCAGTAAATTATGCAGATGAAACTGTATTGGAAGGATATTATAAAGAGTTGAAAGATTATAGAGAATCAAATAATAGAGCAGCAAAAAATCTAAAAGGATTTATAGATAGTACAAATGAAAATAAAGGATATTATATAGCAAGATATGAGGCAAGCTATGGAAGTGGAACAAGTGTGAGCGATTGGAAACCATTATCAAAAGTATCAACAACAATAAGTGCATCTAGTATGAGTTATACAAAAGGAACTTTATGGAATTGTAATGTAACACAACCATATGCAGCAAAGATATGTCAAAACATGTATAGTGAAAATGTAAACAGTGACTTAGTAAATAGTTATGGATGGGATACAGCTATAATATTTATACAAGAGATGGAAGATAATGATTATTCTATTAAGAAAGATGGAAAGCCAGGGATAAAAAATACAGGAGAAACAGGAGATACAGTGTGTAATATATTTGATATGGGAGGCAACATAGAAGAATTTACAACAGAATTCTCAAGTTATAGTAGTAAATCTTGTTGTGTAAAGAGAGGTGCATCTAAACGGCTACGCAGGATATACTACCAGTTCTCGTAATTACGTAGATTCAACAGATAAAGGATGGAATAATGGATTCAGACCACTACTTTATATATAGCTCTAAATAATAACAACTACAAAATAAAATGTAGGGACACACAATGCATGCATGCAAAAGAAATAATGCTGGGGACGTAGGGGCGGAAATTAGCACGTCCGCTC
>CASTFX010000162.1 GCA_949448405.1 uncultured Clostridia bacterium | reverse complement strand
GTAGATAATACATAGTGTCCTGTTTGTCCTGCTTGCATTGCAATTTCTGCTGTTTCTTTATCTCTTATTTCTCCAACTAAAACTATATCTGGATCTTGTCTTAATACTGTTCTTAATGAATCTATAAAAGAAGTTTTTGCATCTACTTCTACTTGATTTAGTCCTGGTATTCTTATTTCTACTGGGTCTTCAATTGTTGTTATATTTAATTCTGGTTTATTTAAAAGTTGAATAATACTATAAAGACTTGTTGTTTTACCTTCACCTGTTGGTGCTGCTATAATTGTTATACTATTTTTCTTATCAAAACAATCCATTATTAATTTTTCATCTTTTGGAAAACCTAGTTCGAATATCTCTTTTACATTTGCATTTTTCTTTAGTAATCTTAATACAAATTTTTCTCCATAAACATTCCTTTGTGAAGATACACGGATGTTATAGTCTGGATAAAGAATGATTCTACCATCTTGAGATTCTTGTTTTTCTTGGTGCATATTTGATATTGCTTTTAATCTTCCTATTAACTGTTGTTGTTTATCTTTTGATATTTCTGCAACTTCAAATAATTGTCCATCTATTCTATAACGTATTCTCATTTTATTTTCCATTGGTTCAAAGTGCACGTCACTTGCTCTTTTTTCCATAGCTGTTTTTATGATACTGTCTACCATAGCTGTTACATCTGTACCTACACTTATCTTTTCTGATACTTTTCCTCCCATACCATTTAAAACATTATCGATATTGGATTTAAAACTCATATATCTGTCAACTAATAATCCTCTATTAAGAAGTAATAGTCTTATTGTTTCTATTGCTCTTCTATTTGCAACATCAGAGAAGCATACTTTTGCTTTTCCATCTTGTACATCAAAAAGTACAGCACTATTTTGTCTTAATACATCTAGTGAGATAAATTCATCCATTTTTATTTTAACATCATGTGGGTGTATTAACATTGTTTTTTCTCCAAATATCTCTCCCATTGCATCTAATAGTCTATTGGGATCACAAAGTCCTAAATCATGAATAATATCCCCAAGTTTCTCTCTTGGATGTGCTTTTTGATATTCAAGGGCTGTGTCTATTTGCTCTTCTCTAATAATACCTCTTTTGACTAACTCAATTCCTATTGGTTGTCTTCTCTTTACATCCATTAATTTTTCCTCCTATCTTTTGTTTCTTAAATATATATTAAATAACTGGTCCTTCTGAACTTAATGTATCTATGCTTTCTAGTTTATAAGTAGTTTCTTTTTTATAGTCTCCTATTGTCATTTGTATCTTAACTATATTATTTACATTATCAGCTGTTATTAAAAGTTCATTTACGTTTTCACATATTTTTACTTTATTTCTATATAATATATTATTCTGTAATACATATTCTATTTGCATGGTTTCTCCACCTGATACAGAGATACCTCCACCTATTTCATTATCCTCTGCCTCTTTTTCATAAGTTAATATTATATAATCTTCATGTGCTTCTGAAATTTGTATTCCCTTTCTTTTTATATCCTTTATAAAATACATATTAAACTTTGAATACGAAACAGCACTTTCTGAGCCTTTATCAAAATCATTCAAATTTGAATAAAATGACGCTGTTATTCCTGATACTGCCGCCACAACAAATGTCATTACAATAACATATATAATTAATGATATTAATGTTATACCACTTTCTTTCTTCATCTATATGCCTCCACTCTTATAATGCCAAGTTTATTAGCTTTGTGCTACTTTTAATCTTTGCATTTCAATTGTTTCTGAATCTTTTTTTGATATTGGATAGGTTATCTTTAATGTTATTATTTTAATAACACCCTCTCCCT
>CASTFX010000161.1 GCA_949448405.1 uncultured Clostridia bacterium | reverse complement strand
TGCAAATTTGCTAAATTCTGCCGATGTAAAGAATTTAAAGGATAAAAACCCTATAAGTATCATAAATAATAATTTTTTAAACATGGTATTTATTATACATTTTTCAGCTGCTTTTATCAATTTAGTATTTAATAATTAATAATTACAAAATTGAGATTAAGTAAATATATTTGTTGTAGTATATAAATAAGAAATAGAAGTTTAGAAATAATTTAAAACGAAGGAGAAAGAGATGAAAAATGGAAAAAAAGAGCAAATAGGAATAACATTAGTATCGTTAGTAGTAACAACAATAATACTATTAATATTAGCAGGAATAGCCATAAGTTTAACTATAGGAAATAATGGACTATTCAGCAGGTCAAAAATAGCAGTAGAAGAGCATGAAGAGGCAAAAGCAAGAGAGAAGCTAGAATTAGCACTTAGTAATATACAATTAGATAAAAATATAAAAAAAATATCTGATGAGTATATAGATAAGGAACTTGCAAAAGATGAAATGATAATAATAGGAAATATAGTAATAGTAGATGGATGGCAATTTGAGATAGATAGAAGTATACCAAAGATAGTAATGAGCATAGGAAAAGGAAGAGAAAATGAAAATATTTATATAGAAACAAAAGTAGAAGTAAGTAAAGATTATATAAATGCAAAAATAGATATAAATGTAGCATATGAAGAAGGAAGAATAAGTGAAATAATAGTAAATGGAGAAAAGAAATTAGTTTCTGAAACAGAAGATAAGGAATACAAAATAGAATATATAGCAAAAGAGAATGGAAAATATACAATACTAGTAAAAGATGAAAGAGGAAACTATAAAATAGAAAAAGTAGAAATAACAGAGTTAACAGAGGACATAGAGATACTTAGTAAAGAAGATATGGAAAACTTTAGAAATAAAGTAAATGAAGGAAGGACATTTGAAGGTAAGAAAGTAATACTAAAGAGCAATATAAATTTAGAAGGCACAGAATTAAATCAATGGACACCAATAGGAAGTAAAGATACACCATTTAAAGGAAGATTTAATGGAAATGGACATACTATAGAGAATATATATATTACAAAAACAGATTGCAAAGAATCAGCATTATTTGGAGTAATACAAGAAGCAAGAATAGAAAATGTAAGTGTGACAGGGAAAATAGAAACTAATAATTTTGGTGCAGGAATAGTAGCGGTGGTAGGAAAAAATAGTGAAATACTAAATTGTAAAAATTATGCAAATGTAACCGAAAAAAATAATTCTTTAGCAGTAGAAGGATATCCAGAAGGAGATTCAACTTCTGGAGCAGGAATATCAGCTTTTGCATATGAAGGCTGTAAATTTGAAAGATGTATTAATTATGGAGATATAGTTTCTAATACACAAGCAGGAGGAATTGTAGGACAGACAAACAGAAATATAATAATTGATTCTTGTGGAAATGAAGGAAATATAACAGGACGGTGCACCAACAGGAGGAATAATAGCTCACATTGGAATTGACTTTGAAGGAGAAAAAGAGAAATATACAATAAATATCCAAAAGTGCTATAACAGAGGCAATATTTCAGCTAGAAGAATACCTGATACTCCACATACAGGAGGTATATGTGGAGTTGTAATGAGAGGAGAAGAAGTTATTATTAATAATTGCTATAATATGGGGAATATAGAAACTAAAGATTCAACTCAAAGTCCTGGTTTAGGAGTAGCAGGGATATTAGGAGCAATAGGTAATTGGAGTACACAATCGTATGCTACAGTAACAAACTCATATACTATAGGAAATGCTAAAAGTGATATCACAGTAGCTACACAACTTGGTAAGATTTTAGGATCAGACTCAGGAAATGGTAGAAGAAATTTTAAAAATCTATATTACTTAAATACA
>CASTFX010000160.1 GCA_949448405.1 uncultured Clostridia bacterium | reverse complement strand
GCATTGTTTCCTAGGGTTACATTAAACGCATTGTTACTTAATGCTGCAGTAGTTCCTGGGGTACATGTACTAGATGTTGTTGTACAATATTTGGCACTTGCTATTCCTGATTGTCCATCACTTCCTGTTACTTTGATAGCTAAGGCTTTATACCAGCCATTACTTCCTCCTGTTTGACTTGCTATTCCAAAGCTTTGAGTTGGATTTGTTTTATCTATTTTCGTAATGCTTATTGCAGGATTTGTATAAGTATTTCCTAATGCATCTCTTACTTTTATGATAATGTTATTCGTGTTCCCTGTATACGTTTTAGTGTTTCCTGATTGCCAACTTGCTCCATTATCAAAGCTATAACTTTGGGCATGTAATCCGACTCCTGTATCTTTTGCTCCATTTATTGTTAGGGTTACATTATTTTTTGTCCATGCACTTGGATTTCCTGTTACATTTGTAATAGTTGGTGGTGTTTTATCTATTCTATTTACTACTACACTTTTTGTTGTTATATTCCCAGCATTATCTTTTGCATGGAAATAATAGGTTTTATTTTCTGTTACAACATTTGTGAATGTTTGCTCAGCATTTGTTATTCCTACTTCTGTAAAGTTTTCTGGTGGGGTACTTGTATTACTCCAAGATACTCCTACTAAACCACTTTCTTTATCTTCTACTTTTGCTGTAATCGTATTTGATATTTTCCATGCTGTATCGGTAGTAAGACTTTTTATATTTGGTCCTGTTTCATCTTTTTTATTTACTATTACTGTTCTTTTGCTTTGATTTCCTAATGTGTCTTTTACCCATACATAATAGGTTCCATTTTCTTTTATTCCACCTATTTTTACTTTGATTTGTTCTTTTGCTTCTCTTTCTATATCTTCTATTTTTGCCCATAACTCCACACTTGTCACAGCACTACTAACTGGCCCTGGTATTCCTCCATTATATTTATTATAAGAACCTATCGCATAAAACCAATTTGCATGTCCTACTGAACCATTTATAAAGGTTGCTTGATTCGTTGATTTTGTTAATCCTCCCCAAAAATTTCCTGACCAATCGATATGAACTTCTTCATATCCTGGTGCTGTTTCACTCCCTGTTCCATTTGCTATTGTTGTCGTTGTTGGATTTGCACTTTGTATCCATCTATTATATTTTGTTTTTGATAAAGTTGGATATTCTAGTAAAAATTCATATTTTTTTTCTTTTGTTTGATAATTCTCTATTTTCTTTAATACACTATATTTATTTTCATTGTTGCTATTTAATACTTCTTCTTCATTTTGAAAAAGATTTGTTGCTCCTTTACTATTATGATAGAAGACTCTTCCCCAACTTGTTCCATATTCATATTTGGTTGCCATGTTTTCTTCTTCTGTTTTTGTTACTGGTATCCATTCATTTGGTGGTTTATCTTCTTTTGTTATGTTATATCCTTCTATTTTTGCTTTATCTTCTGCTTCTATTGTAATTTCATTGGTAGCATTATAATTTGTGGATGGATTGATACTTTTTATATTTGGTCCTTCTTTGTCTATCCATTCTATCGTGATTGGTTTGGTTGTTATGTGATCATATGCATCTTTTACCGATACATAATATACTCCATTTTCTTCTACTTCTATTTCTGTTTGATATTCTAATGGATTATTTTCTACTGGTGTCCAACTATATTCTGTTTCTATTTTTGAAATATTATATCCTGATATTCCTGCATAATCATCGTTTGCTTTTATTATGATTTTATCTTTTATTCCCCAGTTTGTTAAGCTGTTTGTTACTTCTAGGGTTGGTGGATTTTTATCTACTTTGGTTACATTATATGCTAACGTTTTTATATTTCCTACTTTATCTTTTCCCCAAATGTAATACATTTTATT
>CASTFX010000159.1 GCA_949448405.1 uncultured Clostridia bacterium | reverse complement strand
AACTTGAAAATGTTTATGTAAAGTGCTATAATATACCTGAATCCGTGAACTATATAGAGTGATGTATTTTCATATAAATTAAGAACAGATAAGTTACATAATTTGGTAATGTTTATAATTTATCTATTCTTTAATGATTTTTAGGCATAACAAATAACCATTTTCTCAAAATGGCATACATAAATCTATATTGTTCTCTATTTAAGTACATGTTAGTTCATATATTTTTCTAAATATGTTAATTTGAAATTCTTCTTTGTAAATTTTTATTACTTTCTTCCTTGCATGTTTTACTAATTTGCTTGCAAGCATTATCATATCTTTTATTACTGTTTTTATCCTTTTTCTTTCTACTGCTCTTTTCTTGCTAGTTTCTAATTTACAATTTATTTGCCCTATTAGTCTTAATATGTTATATACCATTCCTCCTAGTCCCAAAACAATTTCATTGGTAGAAAATTTCCCAGAAGGAAGCCTTTCTATGTCCATATCTGTTTTTATTTCACTATGAAATTGCTCACTAGTTGCATGTGAATGATACAAATCTATTATTTCTTCTTCTGTTGGTTCTTGTAACGATGTAACATATCTTTTACATTCATATTCTGGTATTAACAAAACTTGACCATCTACTTTACTTGTTCTTTTAATAGCATCTACTACAATTCTTACTGGTATATTGATAGTCGTTTTATCCTCTCTTTTGCATACATAAATTTTTTCATAGCTATACAAATATCTTTCTTTTCCTTCTCTTGTTTCTTTTCTTCTTCCTTCTTTTTGTGCTTTATTAAAGTAAAATTCTGGTTTGTCTGCTACCGTGTTTTTCTTTTTCATTAAAAATTCTACTTGTTTTTCTGTAAAGACTAATACATTGTCGCAACAGTCATGTCCACAATCCGTTCTAACTAGTATTGTTGCTTGGGTTGCTTGCTTTGCTAATTCTATGGTATTCTTAAAAAATGGTACTGTCTTTGCACATTGCCCATTGGCTTTTCCTTCTCTTAATTCACATTTCATTAAATACCCTTCTGTTCCTATATATGCCATGATTGGTGCAAAGCCTTCAAATTCTTTGTATGTATAGCTTACTCCTTCTTTTTTGCTTCCTGAGTTGTCCATTGGTGTTACATCAATGTCTAATGGTACATAGTTTTTGTGACATGGGGTTAGTAATACATTTTTGTTTTGTAATATTTCTAAGTTTGTTTGGTCTATTATTTTTTTCATATCGTTTAAATTGCTTTCTATGTCTCCAATAGCATTAAATCTTTGCCTTAGTATGGAAGATGATGGACTTTTTTCTATTTCTAATGTATGCTTAAAGTATTTATTATTCCTATATTCATCCGCTCTTTCAAATTCTGTTTTTCCTTGTGCTAAAATTCCAATATATGTCATAAAAATATCTTTATTAGATATTTCTCTAGATTGTACTTTTATATGCGTTTTATCATTTATATTCTGTTTAAAATTTGTTAAATTTATTATATTGTTTACTAATACTAAACCTGTATTATTACTTATTATTTCATCTGTTGCTACTATTTCATATTTCATTTTCTTCACCCACATAAAATATATCAAAAAAAGCATTAAAAATCTATATCTTTAATGCTTTTTTCTTTCACCCATCAGGTGTTTTTTTACTCTTTACAATTTACTACTGTATCAATGATTTTGACTTCTTTTAAACCAGTCAATTCACGGATTTAGGATTATATAACATTTTACATAATTTGGCAAATATAAAAGTTCCTACTTTAATAGGATCTTTTTTTAATTTTTATTTATAAAAATAAAAAAGAAAGGACCCTTATATAGCTGTCTCATGTGAGGCTAAATTGGGGCCTGGCAAACACAGAAGTGGATGCTCACAGTCAGC
>CASTFX010000158.1 GCA_949448405.1 uncultured Clostridia bacterium | reverse complement strand
GTCAGCTTTTGGTCCTTTAGCAAATACTAATACTCTTAATGTTTTACCTGTACCATTTGGAAGTACTACTGTACCTCTTACTTGTTGGTCAGCATGTTTTGAATCTACACCTAATTTAACGTGTAATTCAACTGTTTCATCAAATTTTGCTTTTGGAAATTTTTCGATTACGTCTAAAGCTTCTTTAGCTTCATACTCTTTTCCTTTTTCAAGAAGCTTTATTGCTTCTGCATATCTTTTTCCTCTTTTCATTTTTACCTCCTTTGGTTTTAACGAAGTTTTCCTTAAACCTCTCCCAAAATTATTGTATTTTATTTTTAGTTATTGAAGAATTCTTATTTGGCTAGGCATTCCAGAAAGAAATACCTGAGGCATGCTCTTGCACACCAAAGGATTTTCTTCCGCAGAATAACAACGCCAAATGGCAATTATTCAGTAACTACTATGCCCATAGAACGAGCTGTTCCTTCAACCATACGCATAGCTGCTTCAACTGAAGCTGCGTTTAAGTCTTCCATTTTTTGTTCAGCTATTTGTTTAACTTGGTCTTTAGTTATTTTAGCAACTTTCTCTTTATTTGGTTTACCAGAACCTTTTTCTATTTTTATAGCTTTTTTAATTAATACTGCTACTGGTGGAACCTTTGTTATGAATTCAAAAGATTTATCTTTGTATACTGTAATAACTACTGGAATTATCATTCCTGGTTGATTAGCTGTTCTGTCATTGAATTCTTTAACGAATTGCATAATATTAACACCACTTGAACCTAATGCTGGACCTACTGGTGGAGCTGGTGTTGCTTTTCCTGCTTCTATTTGTAATTTGATTACATTTGAAATCTCTTTTTCTGCCATTTTCTATCTTGCACCTCCTCATAAATTGTTTTAAGTTTATATATAAGTCTTTTTAAAGGCTTAATTACTAAATTTTTTGTACTTGAGCAAATTCTAGCTCAACAGGAGTTTCTCTTCCAAACATAGAAACTAGTACTTTTACTTTACCTTTTTCTTTGTTTATTTCTTGTACTACTCCTATAAATCCTTCCAATGGACCATTTACTACTTTTACAGATTCATTTACATCATAGTCTACTTTTACTTCTACTTCTTCAAATCCCATATTTCTTATTTCTTCGTCTGTAAGTGGTATTGGATTAGTTCCTGAACCGACAAATCCTGTAACTCCTCTAGTATTTCTAACTATATACCAAGTTTCGTCTGTTACTATCATTTTTATTAAAACATATCCTGGAAATACTTTTTTTAGATTAGCTTTTCTTTTTCCTTCTTTTATTTCTATTTGCTCTTCCATAGGTACTATTACTTCGAAGAAATAATCTTCAAGTTCTCTATTTTTTATCATCTTTTCTAGGTCTGTTTTTACCTTGTTTTCATATCCAGAATAAGTATGTATAACATACCATCTTGCTACTGAATCTTCTTTTTGATGTGCCAAGATTTACCGCCTCCTTAATTATTATTCTAATATTAAAATTTTAGCCTCGGTATTTGGCTTTTATTCACCTTCTTGTGTATCTGTTATTTGATTAGTATCAGTATTTTCTATTGTATTTGTTTGATTTTCTACTGTATTGTTTCCATCTACAACATTATTATTATTTTCTATTGTATTTGAAACACTATTTTGTACAGTAGATTTTAATTTATCTATTCCGTATGTATTTAAAGCCTCAAAAGCTAGGTCTAATACAAAGCATAGAGCTGTTACAATTATTACAATAACTAAAACTATTACTGTGTTATTTACAACTTGACTTCTTGTTGGCCAAATAACTTTTTTTAATTCAGCTTTAAAATCTTTCCAGAAATGTTTTTGTTTCTTATTATTATTTTTTTCTGGTTTATCAGCTTTTCCCATATTCAAGCTACCCCCTTAAAATAAAGTTA
>CASTFX010000157.1 GCA_949448405.1 uncultured Clostridia bacterium | reverse complement strand
GCCTCTGTAGCAACTGATACTGCTGTATTATATCCAAATGTTATATCTGTACATGCTACATCATTATCTATTGTTTTTGGAACTCCTATTACATTTAATCCCTTTTGATAAAAGTCTCTTGCAGATTTTTGTGTTCCGTCTCCACCAAGTGTAAATATACAGTCAAATCCATCTTTCTTTGCATTTTCTATGCATACATCTGATAAATCTACATATTCTGTTTCTTCTCCATTTTCCCCTTTTCTTCTACTTTTATAGTGGAACACATTTGCATTTGTTGATGAACCTATTATAGAACCACCTTTATATATAATTCCTGAAGCATTTGTATATGAATCAAGTTCTATATAATTATTTTCTAATAATCCTTTGTATCCTTCGATTATTCCATAACATTTAACTCCGTGTGTTTCAGCCGTTTTTACTATCCCTCTTATAACAGCATTAAATCCTGAAACATCTCCTCCATTTGCAAGTATTGCGACTTTCTTCATTTCTATCTTCTTCCTTTCTTTCGTCATTTTTTAACTATTAATATTATACCAATATTTTCAATAATTACAAGCTTTTTAAGAAAATATTTTTGATAGACTTTTTATATTATTTTTTCTATTTACAGAACAAAAGTGGCTTCGCCACACAGGCGACCTATGGAGGCCCCTACGTTTATTGGCAAGAATCTGCAATTTTTATATTTACAAAATAGTGGCATCAGTCATTATGACTGGTGCCACTGCTTTTACCCAAATATACCTTTTCTTTTTACAGGTGGTTGTTCGTTCATTGTTTTTGCAAGTTTCTCAAATAGTTCTCTTTGTTCTTTTGATAATCTCTTTGGTGTTTGAACTACTATTGTAAATATAAAGTCTCCTCTATAATTTCTATTTATACTGCTAAATCCTTTTTGTTTTATTCTAAATTTTGTTCCTGTCTGTGTACCTTCTGGTATTTTAAATTTTTCCTTTGTTCCATCTACCATAGGTATTTCAAGCTCTGCTCCAAGTGTCGCTTGTGTTACAGTTACAGGTATATCACATAATACATTATCCTCTTTTCTCATATATACAGAATTATGTTTTATATGTACTACAATATATAAATCTCCTTTTGGCCCTCCATTTTGTCCTGCTGCTCCTTCGCTTCTTAATACTACTGTTTGACCGGTCATCAATTCCTGCAGGTATACTTACAGTTATTTTTGCTTGTTTCTTTACTTTACCCTTTCCTCTACAGTTATCACAAGTTTCTTTAATAACTTTTCCAGTTCCTCCACATGTAGTACATGTTCTTGAAGTTTGCATTTGACCAAATAGAGTTGTCTGTATTTGCTTTATCTGTCCACTTCCTCCACATGTAGAACAAGTATCAACTTTAGTTCCAGGTTTTGCACCTGTTCCTTTACATACTTCACAAGTATCTTCTCTATAAATATTTATTTGCTTTTTTACTCCTAAAAAAGATTCTTCAAAAGTAATTTCTATATCGTGTCTTAAATCTGCTCCCTTTGTTGGTCCGTTTGAAGCTCTGCTTTTTCTTGATCTTCCTCCTCCAAATATTGAAGAAACTATATCTTCCAAGTCAATATCAAAGCCATCAAAACCAGAAGTTGAATATGAATAATATCCACCTCCTGGACCTCCTCCAAATCCTTGTGGTCCATTATGTCCAAATTGGTCATAGCTTGCTCTTTTTTGTTTATCTGACAAAACTTCATAAGCTTCGTTTACTTCTTTAAATTTTGCTTCAGCTTCTTTTTTATTCTCTGGATTTGCGTCTGGATGATATTTTTTTGCAAGTCTTCTATATGCTTTTTTTAATTCTTCATCTGTCGCTGTTTTTTCTACACCTAAGACTTCATAATAATCTCTTTTATCTGCCATTACTATTAACTCCTAAAAAAATAATTTATTGGGCAGATATTAA
>CASTFX010000156.1 GCA_949448405.1 uncultured Clostridia bacterium | reverse complement strand
TGAAAGATTTAAAGCTTAGACCTTACTCTGGTGGAGCTCTTTATCATCACGAGTGTTTAGATGGTTCTGGTTATCCATCTTCTCTATCAAAAAAAGATATTCCATATTATGCACAAATCATTCACATTGCTGATGTTTTTGATGCAATTGTTGCAAAAAGACAATATACAACACACATAGATATTTCAGAAACTTTAAAAATTCTTATTAAAGATGCTATACCTTCAAGACAATCCATTGCACTAGATGCACTAGCTACAGATTCAAAATATGGGAAAATCAATGCTAGAGCATTAAATGTACTATTTAAAGTTGTAGTTGATGATACTTTGTATGAAATATCTTGCACACAAGAGTATGTAAATTATTTAAAAGAACAATTAAAAAGACTTCATAAAATACAAAAATATGGTGAAAAAGCAAATAGCCCAAAATATGAAAAAGATAGAGATTACTATCTAGAGTGTATGGAAATTTTATTTGAACAAGGAGAGAATTTAGAGAATTACCTTGACGTTATAAATGAATATGAAAAAGCTTTAGAGGTTAGAAATAAAATAATTGCAAGGCTTTATCAAGAAGTTGCAATTATTAAGAAATTAAAACCAAATCGTCTATAAGGAGTTTACTATGTTTAAACCAGATATTGAATTTTACAGTCCTACTAATATAAAAACTTATAATTTAGACCAAGCTATGCGTTATCAACTTAATATGCTTGAAAATTTAGATATAATTACTAGAAGGCACAGTGAAAATGTTGCAAATCTAACTTGCAGAATGTGCGAGTATTTGCATTCAAAAAAATTATTTACAATTCATGCAACTATTTGTGCTTATCTTCATGATATTGGAAAATTATTTATTCCTTTAGAAATACTTAATAAGCCTTCACAGCTTACTAGTGAAGAATTCGAAGTAATGAAAACTCATACCACTATTGGTTATAATATTTGTATGAAAGACTTAAAACTTAGACCTTATGCTGGTGGAGCTCTTTATCATCACGAGTGTTTAGATGGTTCTGGTTATCCAAATGGTATAACTAAAGATGAAATTCCAGCTTATGCTCAAATCATACATATTGCTGATGTATATGACGCACTTGTTACCAAAAGGCAATACACTACTCATATAGACATATCTGAAACTTTAAAACTTTTATTAAAAGATACTGAACCTTCTGTTCAGTCTTTAGCATTAGATGCTTTATCTACTCAGTCTAAGTATGGGAAAATTAATATGAAGTTTTTGAAGGTTTTATTCAAAGTTGTTATTGATGATATCTTATATGAGATTAGCTGTACTCAGCAGTATCTAAAGTATTTAGAGGAGCAAATAAAAAGATTAAATAAAGTTGAAAAATATATAAATAAATCTAACACTACTGTAAAAGAAAATGATAAAGAGTATTTTTTAGAGTGTGCAAAACTTCTATTTACACAAGGAGAAAATCTTGAAAATTATAAGCAAATAATTTTAGAATATGAAGAAGCACTAAAAAATAGAAAAAATATTATAGATAGATTATATAATGAAATTGATATAATCAAGAAATTAGAAAAGCAATAGAGATTATCTCTCTATTGCTTTTCATTATTCTTCTAATCCAAAACTAACACCTAATGCATTGTTTATTTGGTTTATTATTTTGCTATCATCTATATGACCTATTCTTTCTTTAAGTCTACTTTTATCAATAGTTCTAATTTGTTCTGCAAGCACTATTGAGTCTGATTTTAGTCCATTATTTTGTGAACCTATTTCTATGTGTGTTGGGAGTTTTGCTTTACCTGTCTGGGATGTAATTGCAGCAGCGATTACTGTTGGGCTATATTTGTTTCCTGTATCATTTTGTATAATTAGTACTGGTCTTATTCCTCCTTGTTCAGATCCTACTACTGGACTTAAATCTGCATAAAACATATCTCCTCTTTTTATATTCA
>CASTFX010000155.1 GCA_949448405.1 uncultured Clostridia bacterium | reverse complement strand
GACATTATCAAAATAAAAGCTCTATTGCCTATCTTATATACCAATATGAGAAACTATTTGGCATCAGTACAGAAAGTACCTTAAAATCGAATATAACGAAAATGACACCAGAACTAATAGCCGAGATTAAGAAAATGGATGAATATTCTAATCAAGCAAGATTTTTAGCAAGGTACAATATAAATACAAATCAAGATTTATTGAATTTTGAAAAATCTGCTTATGAAAGAGTTAATCCATTAAAGAGCAAAAGAGAAAACCTTTGGAAAAAGCATAAAAGAGCAAAAACAGATGAAGAAAAACAAGTAATAGAAAATGAAATTGTAGAGCTTTCAAAACAGATTACTCCAATTACAGAAGAAATAAAACATTGTAATAATATAAAACAAAGGATGGTGAAAATTAAGCAGTATCAATTACATGAGCAAATAGAACAGAAAAAATCACAATTTGAAAAAGAGCAAGAAAAGAATAAAAAAGGCAGAAACAAAACAAGGTAGATTATTCTATCTTGTTTTGTAAATTTGTTGAAAAAAGTATAAATTTATGATAGTATTTATCTGTACAAGCATATAGTATTGCAAACAAATAAATAGAAATTTTGTAATAAGAAAGTAGGAAATAACGGTGAATAAAAAAGATATGATTTATAAAAATATAGAATCATTACAACCAATTGTAAATGTAGTTAATGAAGCTGCAAATGCTATAAATGATAAAACTAGAACAATAAGTGAAAGTGCAATTCCTGAGGTTTTAACTGGAGCATTAGGAGCAGGAATAGGAGGAATAGTTTCATTTACAGCTCTATATGGACTTGGAACAGTTGGACTTTCAGCTGCTGGCATAACTTCTGGATTAGCTGCAGCGGGAGGGATTATTGGAGGTGGAATGGTTGCAGGAATATTTGTCCTTGCTGCACCAATTGCAGGGCTAGCAGCTACTGGGGTTGGAATTACTACTCATTTAAAAAATAAACAACTTAAGCAAGAAAAAGAAAGATTGTATCAAGAAGCATTAAGAAAACATCAAGCAATAATTCAATCTTTAAAAGAAGAAACAAATGCAAATCAAGGAAGACTAGATTATCTTCAAAGTTTAAATATCATGTTAACCAAAGCAATAACGGATTTAAGAAAGGATTTGAATATTAGTGAAGAAAAAGCAGTCTAATATAAATAATGAAACAAATATTAATAAAGTGTTGAAATATCAAGAAAAAGAGCTAAATAATATAAAAAGTATAAATAAAGCAAAATTAGAAGAGACTATATCTAACACAGAAAATATATTAAAAGATATTGGATATTCTGTAAATTATAATAATTTAAGTATAATAAATAAGAAAAAAACAATTATTGTTCCAACTTGGGAAGATATGTGTAAGGAAGCTTCAGAAGAAATAAAAGAAGATGTATCTATATATGATTTGTTTACCACTGAAGAATTGACTTCAAATGAAGTCGCTATTGTTAATTTAAATAATGAATATAAAGCATTGTATAAATTAGATAATACTGAAATAGCTATTAGTGTATTTGCAGGATTGCTATCAGCAGTTATAGATATATTATTAATAGGAATACCACATAGAACTACAAATGGATTAAAAGCGGGTAAACTATCTAATTATATTCGTAATTGGTTTGAAAAAGAATTTCCAGAAGCAGATATGGAAGAATTAGCTAATTCAAAAATAAGTAAGGTTCCTTATGATGCTCAAGATAATAGAAATACACATATAAAAATAGAAGGTCTATCTGCGTATTATCATAGACTATTAACTTTAGGACATGATCCATTTTTAGGATTATTATTTGGTGTATTGGATATTTTAAATGGTACAATGACATCTATAGATAAAAAAGGAAAGATTATATCACAAGTTATTGATAGTTATAATGATAGAAAAGAAACAGATATATTTGAAGCAGTAACTAAACAGATAATACATTTTAAATCAGATGTTACAACATCTATGGGGTTGCCTGCTCCATTCATGAGTGTTTTTAACTTATTTCAATTTTGGGATATAGGTAAAGAAAAAC
>CASTFX010000154.1 GCA_949448405.1 uncultured Clostridia bacterium | reverse complement strand
AGAATCAATATATGATACAATAAGAACGAGAGCATATGAGATGTCTCCAATAATTGGTCTTACAGGAATGGTAATGTATATATCTTTAGTTGTAATATGGGTAAGATTTATATGGGTATATTTAAAAAGGATGTTTACAATATTAATATTAGTGGTAATAGCGCCATTTATAGGAGCAAAATACGCAATAGATAGTGTTAGTGGAAAAAGAGGAAATTCATTTAGTAGTTGGTTTTATGACTTTATAATGAATGTGTTATTACAATCAGTACATGCAGTTGTATATACAGCATTAATAAGTTCAGCACTTACATTCGCAATGAATTCAATAGTGGGCTTTATAATAGCATTAACATTTTTTAATTTTATGCTTAAAGCAGATGAAATATTTAGAAACATATTCAATTTTGATAAATCTAAATTAGTAGGTGATACAGCAAAACAAGAGGGACTTAAAGATATAGTAAATGACTTTGCAGGTATAGCATTTGTTGGTGGAATAGTTTCAGGAACATATGGACTATATAGAGGAAGTGTAAAAGGAATATCAAAGAAGGCAAGTAAACTTGGCAAATCAATATATGGAAAGGTTAGTCCTGAAGGAAAAGAAATTGTAAACAACTATTTAGACAAGTGGGATAGAAGACAAGAAGAAATGTTTGAAGGAAAAGAAGACAACTTTAGTAAAATGATGTATAATCAAGCAAAAATAAGAAGGTTATCTAGACAAAAAGGAAGCATGGGAATAAAAGCAAAAGCTCTTAAAAAGAAACTCAGTGCACAAAGGAAGAAAAGATTTACTTCAAATTATAAATTTATAAAAGATACAGTAGTAGGAACAGGAAGTATAGTTTTAGCAGTACCTATGGCAGTAGTAAGTCCAGGAGTAGGAGCAGCATTAGTTACAAAAGGAATATCAAACTTTAAAAAACTTCCTAAAAAGAAAAATTATGACACAAGAAAATCCAAAAACCTATTATTAAGATTAGGTAGAAGCACAGGAATTTATAAAACATATTATGGAAGCAAAAAAGCAAAAGAAAAATATGAGAAAAAGAGAAACTCTATATATAAAAGTATAGAAAATATTAGTCAAATTAATATGGCTGAAGAAGATATAAGAAATAAATATGATGATATTATGAAGAAAAATAATGTTAAAGATAACGATGTATCAAGATTTAAAGAAGTAACATCATCAATTGTATTTGAAGCAAATTCAGAAAAAATAGATAGTATTATAGAAAGATACTTAAGAGATAAAGATATAACCTCTATTGATAATTCTTCAATAAATGATATAATAGAAGAGGTAGTAAAACAACTAGGACACAATATACAATTAAATAGTACTATGACAAACCAAATAGAAAGTAGGGCAAAATCATCTATAATCAGTAAGAATGCTAGAGCGAAGATGAAATACAAGAAGGATGAAATTGCTACAAAAATAGCAGAAACAGTAATAGATGAGACAGTAGATAATAAATTTTCAGATGTAGCAAAAGATATAATTAAACTAGAGAATAAAATAAATGAAGCAGAGAAAAAATCAAAAACAAATTATAGACATGCTAATAAATTTTTAGACAACCTATAATTAAAGGGGTGTAAAATGGTAAAAACAAAACTAAAAAGGAATTTAATAATAGCATTATTAATACTAATACTGATATCTTTTATTAGTCAATGTTATGGTGCAGATTCAATTAATAAAGACTATTTTAATCAACTATTTAAATTACATTATGAAGATCCTGAATATACAATAAGTGATGATGAATTAAATCAATATATGTCAGCATATAACAATATTAGTGGACAAAATTTGTCTGAAAAGGAAAAAGTAAAACAAGCTATAAAAACAGTAAAACCAGGTTTTAATGAAAGTGTTATAGATAATATGCTAACACACCACAGCGAAGCTCTTACATATGCAAATTCTTTAAGTGGTACACAAGGTTCAGTAGAAAACAGACCATCAGGTTCAGATTCGAATTCATCTGATGATTCTGCAAGTATAGGAGATAATCATTTATCAGGTTTGGGAAG
>CASTFX010000153.1 GCA_949448405.1 uncultured Clostridia bacterium | reverse complement strand
CTGTAAGAAGAATACTTGCAGACCTTGGATTTAAAAATGTATATGTAGTTCCAGAACAAGAATTGCCAGATGGAAATTTCCCAACAGTTAGTTATCCAAATCCAGAAGATCCAAAAGCATTTGAGCTTGCACTAAAACTTGCAAAAGAAAAAGATGCAGATATAGTACTTGCAACAGATCCTGATGCAGATAGATTAGGTGTTTATGCGAAAAATCCAGCAACAAATGAATATGTTTCATTTAGAGGATATATGTCAGCACTTTTAATTGCAGAATATATATTATCAGAAAAGAAAAAGAGAAGTATGATACCAGCAAATGGTGCAATGGTTACAACTATTGTTTCATCAAACATGGCAGGAGCAGTTGCAAAAGAATATGGTATTAAACTAATAGAAACATTAACAGGCTTTAAGTTTATAGGTGAACAAATAAAATTCTTTGAGCAAAACAACAGTTATGAATATTTATTTGGATTTGAAGAAAGCTATGGATGCTTAGCTGGAACACATGCAAGAGATAAAGACTCAGTAGTTTCTGTAATGCTACTTTGTGAAGCAGCAGCATTTTATAAAAAGCAAGGACTAACTTTATGGGAGCAAATGATAGAAATTTATAAGAAATATGGATATTATAGAGAGACACTTGCAACTATTACTTTAAAGGGAATTGAAGGAAAAGAGAAAATAAAGAGCATAATGGATAATATGAGAAATAATCCAAGTAAAATGATTGGAAGCTTTAAAGTAGAAGAAATTAGAGACTATAAAGAGAAAACAACTAATAATCTAATTACTGGAGAGAAAGGTAAAACAGATTTACCAGAATCTAATGTGTTATATTATGCGCTTGAAAATGACGCTTGGTGTTGTGTAAGACCATCTGGAACAGAGCCAAAAATCAAATTCTATATGGGAGTAAAAGAAGAAACAATGGAAAAGGCAGATGCAAGACTAGAAGAATTAAAAGATGCAATGCTTAAAATGTGTGAATAATACTAAATAAAGGGGATAGTAGTATGAAAATAGCAGTACTTATACCATGCTATAATGAAGAGCTGTCAATAGAGAGAGTAGTAAAAGACTTTAAAAAAGAGCTTCCAGAGGCAGAAGTTTATGTATATGACAATAATTCAAAAGATAAAACTGTGGAAATTGCCAAAAGTGCAGGAGCAATTGTAAGACACGAATACAATCAAGGCAAAGGTAATGTAGTTAGAAGAATGTTCAGAGAAGTTGATGCAGATATCTATGTAATGGTAGATGGAGATGATACTTACCCAGCAGATGAAGTGCATAAGCTAATAGAACCAGTAGCTAACCGGGGAAGCAGATATGGTAATTGGGGATAGGCTATCAAATGGAACTTATAGAAAAGAAAATAAAAGGCTATTTCATGATTTTGGAAATAGCTTAGTAAAAAAATCTATAAATAGCTTGTTTAAAAGTAAATTAAGAGATATAATGACAGGGTATAGGGTATTTAACAAAATTTTTGTTAAAAATATGCCAGTACTTAGCAAAGGTTTTGAAATTGAGACAGAAATGTCACTTTATGCGTTGGACAAGCATTTTATAATAAAAGAAATACCAATTACATATAGAGATAGGAAAGAGGGAAGCTTTTCAAAACTTAATACAATAAGCGATGGAATAAAAGTAATTAAAAAGATAGTAAGTATGTATAAAGACTACAAACCAAGAGTATTTTTCTTTGTAATTGCTGCTATTTTTATAATACTTGGAATAGCAGTAGGAATTCCTGTAATCATAGAATACTTTAAAACACGTTATATATCAAAACTCCCATCAGCAGTGCTTGCAACAGGACTTGTGACTTTGGGAATAATAATCGCACAATGCGGAGTTATACTAGATACAATCGTTAAACAACATAGGGAAAATTTTGAGGATAAGCTACTTAAATATCAAACAATGGAAGAAATGAAGGAGAAAGGATTGAAACAATAATATGAAACCAATATTTTTCAAACCTATATATAAGAATGTTATATGGGGCGGAGATAAAATAGCAAAAATATTCAAAATACATATTCCAACAATAAA
>CASTFX010000152.1 GCA_949448405.1 uncultured Clostridia bacterium | reverse complement strand
GGCATTTAATTTGGGGATATAAACTTTCATAAGGTGTTTGTAAATATTTATATCCCCAAATTAAATGCCTTGCACCAGAATCAAATTCAGATGCATTTAAGTCCTCATAACTATACTCCACTTTATATTTTAACTTCTCTATTGAGATAGTCATATTACTCCAAAGCTTCTCGTGACTTGATGCACATTCTTTTCTTAATTTTTTAATACTCTTATATAAGTCATCTGCAAGTTCAAAATACTGCTTTTCATCTATATTAAATTTTACTGGCACTTCATAAACATTTACTGGTCTTTTCTTTAATATCCCTTTTGGATAATAGAAGAAAAACATTTCCCCAGTTTGTAAATTATTAAAATGATCTATAACAGACGCATAAAGATAAAGTCTATCCCACTTTTCAGGCAACATTATAAATAACTTTTTTTGTATTTCTTCATGTGCCATTTTTAAAGATTTAGGACAATCCATAAAAACTCCCACTTTTTATATATTTATCTTACTATTAGACTTTCTCCTGTCATTTCTTCAGGTTTTTCTAGTCCCATTATATCTAGCATTGTTGGTGCTAAATCAGCTAGTTTTCCTGATTTTAGACTTACATTATCCATTCCAAATAATATTAATGGAACAGGATTTGTTGTATGTGCTGTATGAGGATCTCCTGTCTTATAGTCTATCATTTGTTCTGCATTACCGGTGATCTGCTACAATTAGTATAACCGCTTCCTTCTCTTTTGCAATTTCTATAACTTTTCCTACACACTCATCTATTGTCTCTATCGCCTTCTTTGCTGCCTCTAAGCTTCCTGTATGTCCTACCATGTCAGGGTTTGCGTAGTTTAATATTATACTATCATATTTATCTTGTTTAATCGCTTCTATAAGTTTTTCTGTTACTTCATATGCACTCATTTCAGGTTTTAAATCATATGTCGCAACTTTTGGTGATGGAACTAAAATTCTATCCTCTCCATCAAATACTTTCTCTTCTCCACCATTAAAGAAAAATGTTACATGTGCGTATTTCTCTGTCTCTGCAATTCTTAATTGTTTTAATCCTTTTTTGCTAATATACTCTCCAAATGTATTTACTAACTTTGTAGGTTTAAATGCTACATTTACATTTGGCATAGTTTCATCATATTGTGTAAAGCAAACAAAGAATAAATCCAATTTCTTAGTTTCAAATCCATCAAAATTTTCATCTACTAAACTTCTTGTTATCTGTCTTGCTCTATCTGGTCTAAAATTAAAGAAAATAACTGAATCATGCTCTCCAATTGTTGCAACAGGTTCATTATTGCTATTGCACATTACAACTGGTTCTATAAATTCATCAAATATTTCCTGCTCATATGATTTTTCTACTGCCATTATGCTATCTGTCTGTCTATTTCCAACTCCATTTACCATTGCGTCATATGCAAGTTTTACTCTTTCCCATCTTTTATCTCTATCCATTGCATAATATCTTCCTGTAATTGTCGCAATTTTCCCTATTTCTTTTTCTTGCATTTTTTCTTTTAGTTTTGTTATATACATTTCTCCAGAAGTTGGAGGTGTATCTCTTCCATCCATAAAGCAATGTACAAATACATCTTCAAAACCTTTTCTTTTAGCAAGTTCTAATAATCCATAAAGATGTCTTATATGGCTATGAACTCCTCCGTCTGATAGAAGTCCCATAATGTGCAACTTAGAACCATATTTTTTACAATTCTCTATTGCATCATTAAATTCTTTTACGCTAAAGAAATCCCCTTCTTCTATTGATTTAGTAATTCTTGTTAATTCTTGATATACAATTCTTCCGTGCTCCAATATTGGTATGTCCTACTTCTGAATTTCCCATTTGTCCTTCTGGAAGTCCTACTTTTAATCCACTTGTATAAACTTCTGTAGTTGGACAAGTGCTCATTAGTTTATCAATGTTTGGTGTATTTGCAAGCTTTACTGCATTTCCTTGCTCTTCATTATTAATTCCAAATCCGTCTAGTATCATTAGCATTGTTAACTTATCTTTCATTGATTTTTTGTCCTTCTTTCTAATATTTAAAAGTTTACTATTTTAGCAAATTCTTCTGCTTTTAAGCTAGCACCGCCTATAAGTCCACCATCTATATC
>CASTFX010000151.1 GCA_949448405.1 uncultured Clostridia bacterium | reverse complement strand
TGATTCCATCTCTCTTTCAGAGAGTACTCCTGTCATTTCTATTAATCTATCTGCAAGTGTAGATTTACCATGGTCTATATGTGCAATTATACTAAAATTTCTAATATATTCTTGCTTTCTTTGCATATCGTTTCCCTTCTATATTTATGATTTTTAAAATAATTAGTATAGTGCTAGGCGTTTTCTAATGATTACAGTTTGCTTTGCAAACTGTATGCTGATTATTTTAAAAATCCGTTTATTATGGCTTCTTCTGCTTCCTTTTCATCAAGCCCAAGTGTCATAAGCTTTGTAAGCTGTTCTCCTGCAATTTTTCCAATTGCTGCTTCATGTATTAAGTTTGCCTCAATATCATTTGCCGTAATCTCTGGTATTGCTTGTACTTTACCATTATCCTTTATTATTGCGTCACATTCTACATGTGCAAAGCATTTAGTATTTCCATATATCTTTGATATGAATTTTTGTTTTGATTTATCTGTTGCAACTGACCTAGATGTTACATGAGTACTAGCATTTTCTCCATTTAAGTTCACTTCAAATTCTGTTTCTGCATATTGTTTTCCATGTGTCATTATCTTTTCTGTAACTACAAAATTAGTATCTTTATCTAAAGATCCCTTTGTAACTCTTACTGTTGAGTCCACTCCTTATAAATGGACACTTTCCATTTCTAGTGTAGCCCCTTCTTTTAAATACACTTCTGTTACTGGGTTTAATATTCTCTTGCCTGTTCCTTTTCCTTCTCCATAATGTTTTTCTATATATTTTACTTTAGAATTTTTCTCTAGGAAGAATCTGTGTATACCATCATGTCTTGAATCTTTTTCATGATCATTATGAATACCACAGCCAGCTACTATAACCACATTTGCATTTTCTCCTATATGAAAATCGTTATACACTAAATCTGAAAGTCCACTCTCTGTGATTATTACAGGAATGTGTACAAATTCGAATTTAGTATTTTCTTTTACATATATATCTATTCCAGATACATCAGTTTTAGTTACTATATTTATATTATCTGTTACTCTTCTTTCTATTCCTTGTCCGTTTTTTCTAATATTATATGCACCTTTTGGAGAATCTTCTAAATCAGCAATTTCTTTTAGTAATTCTTTGTCTATATTTTCCATACGCCTACTCATTCCTTTCTAGCTTACAACATATAGTGTTTTTCATAACATTGCCCATTACTTCTTCTTTAGTTCCCATTTTCTCTATCTTTCCAGAATTCATAAGAACTATTTGATCAGCTATATTTAAAATTCTTTCTTGATGCGATATTATCATTGTTGCACCTTTTATATCTTTTCTCATTTTCTCAAATACTTGAATTAAACTATTGAAACTCCACAAATCTATTCCAGCTTCTGGTTCATCAAATATTGTAAGTTCTGATTCTCTTGCAATTATTGTTGCAATCTCTATTCTTTTTAGTTCTCCACCTGATAAAGAATTATTTACTTCTCTATCTACATATTCTCTTGCACATAATCCGACCATGCTTAGTATCTCACATGCCTCTTTTTTACTAATCTCTTTTTTAGCTGATAATTTTATAAGATCATAAACAGTTATTCCTTTAAACTTCACTGGCTGTTGAAAAGCAAATCCTATTCCGAGTTTTGCTCTTTTATCTATACTTAACTTTGTTATGTCTTTTCCATTTAGTAAAATTTTTCCTGAATCTGGGTTTTCAATTCCCATTATTATTTTAGCAAGTGTTGACTTTCCGTGAACCATTTGGTCCTGTGATTACTACAAATTTATCTGTATCTACGCTTAAACTTATATTATCTAATATTTTTTTATTATCTCTTTCAAAACATATATTTTGAACTTCTAGCATATTTATCTCCTATCTAATCTATAATTTGCATTTTTAGTTTATTTATCCATTTTATTGCTACATTATAGCATATAAAGAACTTTTTGTCTATAAACATAGAATGGAATTATAAATTGTTATTTTTTTATATAGGTTAAATAAAATTCTAGCAAAAACTGGTGGGGACTAGGATTTTACTCCTAGTCCCCACCATGCCATAATTAGCTTATGGTTTCGCATGATTTAGTCTAAATTTTCCGCATACTTCTCCAATTCTCTCAGTTTTCTCTGTACTGAATACATGTCC
>CASTFX010000150.1 GCA_949448405.1 uncultured Clostridia bacterium | reverse complement strand
TATACCTATATTTTTTACAACAAAATTTAAGGCAGAAGAAGTATCGGTAGCGGAGGAAGAACCAGTAGTTCCAAAAGATATAGAAAAATATTCATACACAGATTTTAGCACAATAAAACTATTACATAAAAAAGATGGAAGCATAGAAGAAATACGGACTAGATGAATACATGTCAGGAGTTGTTTCAGCAGAAATACCAATAGACTTTGACATAGAAGCAATAAAAGCACAAAGTGTGGCAGCCAGAAGTTACACAATATATAAAATAATACATGGCTCAAAACATGAAAATGCAGATGTATGTGACGATGCAACATGCTGTCAAGCATGGCTTTCAAGAGATGATAGGATTTCTAAATGGGACGAAAATCGGAGTAGAAAAATGGAATAAAATTGTAGAAGCGGTAAATAGCACGTTAGGAGAGATAGCAACTTATGATGGACAAGTAATAAATGCCTTTTTTCATTCAAATAGTGGAGGAACAACAGAATCAGTAACAGATGTATGGGGAGGAAGCAATTATCCATATCTTGTACCAGTAGCAACTTCAGGAGAAGAAGCATATACACAATATCATTCAGAAGTAGAGCTTACAAAAGATGAACTATTAAAAAAATTAAAAGAAAAATATAATGATATAAGTATAGATTTTGGAAAAGACGAAAGTATACAAATTATAGATTACACAGGAAGCGGAAGAGTAAAGACTGTAAGATTTGGAAATAGAGAGCTTTCACGGAGTAGAAACAAGAATGGTATTAGGCTTAAAATCAGCAAATTTTACAATATCAAAAGAAAATGAAAAAATTAAATTTACAGTTTTAGGAAATGGACATGGAGTCGGAATGAGCCAAACTGGTGCAGATAGCCTTGCAAAACAAGGTAAAACATATCAAGAAATTTTGAAACATTTTTACTCAGGAATAGAAATTACAAAACTTAATTAAACTTTGTATAATTCTCCAAAGGTTGGAAATAATCATATTAAAGATTTAATTTTAGGAGGTAAAAATGGGAAACTTAAGTAGAAGAAAAGACAGGAGAATGAAAAACAGTGCTGGAGTATTTAATATAAAGAGCACTATATATATAGCTGGGGCAATCCTAGCGTTAGGAATAATTGCTTTTTTAGTAACAATAATGGTTTATAATAATAACCTAAATAAGTTCTATAAAGACCTAGAAACAAAAGAAATTGGAGAAGTAAATAGAGAGGAAACTGAAAATACAAACGAAAGTGAAGAAACTAGTACAAAACTAGGAAAAACAGTAGAAGAAATGGAAAATGAAGCAAAAGAAACAGCTACTGAAAATGAAGAAGTAAAGGAAACTGTTAATACTGAAAGTACTGAGAAAAAAGAAGAAAGTACAGAAACTAAAACAGATACAAATTTAGAAACAAAAACTAACACAAATACAGAAACTAAAAAAGAAGAAACTACAAAGACAAATAGTACAAATAAAACTACTGAAAACAAAGTAGAGAAAAAAGAAGAAAAGAAAACTGAAACAAAACAAGAAGTAAAAGAGCTTAAATTCAGTATGCCAGTTGAAGGAGAAATACAAAAAGAATATGCAAAAGATAAACTAGTATATTCAGAAACTCTAAAAGAATGGGTAACACATACAGGAATAGATATTAAAGCAGACAAGACAACAGTTGTAAAATCAGCAGAAGAAGGAACAGTAACAGCAATAAAAAATGACCCAAGATATGGAACAACAGTAATAATAGAACACTCAAATGGGTATGAGACAAGATACGCAAATCTTTTAACAGCAGAATTTGTAAATATAGGAGAAAAAGTAACAAAAGGACAAACAATAGGAACTGTAGGAGACACAGGTTCATTTGAAATACTAGATGAAGCTCATTTACACTTTGAACTATTACAAAACGGAGAATACCAAGACCCAACATCAATAATAAAATAAAAATGAAATAAAAATATCTTGCAAAATATCATTGCAAATGATATGATAAAATAAAATTGTAGGGGCGTGCATTGCACGTCCGCTATACATATTTAAAAAATCGAAGGAGAAACCAAAATGAAGCAAAGAAAAAACCAAAGAAACGACAAAGGTATCACACTTGTTGCACTAATTATAACTATTATCATCTTAGTAATACTTGCAGCAGTATCAATATCAGCAGTGTAAATTCTAAGATAG
>CASTFX010000149.1 GCA_949448405.1 uncultured Clostridia bacterium | reverse complement strand
CTCTCCATTAAATGCTCTAACAACTTTAATTCCTGTTAGATTTTCTCTTGTTACCCCATTTATTTTATCTATTAATTTTTGTACTCTCTTAAATCTTGGCATAACAATTACTATAAGCGCACTTATAACAGAAAGCAGTAATACCACCGCAACTGCTGTGATTGCACTCCATTGCCAGCTTTTATTTAATATTTTTGTTATTGCCCATACTGCTGTAATAGGAGCTTTTATTAGTAGTTGTAATCCCATCGCAATTAGTAATTCGATTTGTGTGACATCGTTTGTAGTTCTTGTTATTAAACTGCTTGTAGAAAAATTTTTAACTTCTTGCATAGCTAAATCTTCTACTTTTCTGAATAATTTTCTTCTTATTTTCTTTGAAAATTCTGAAGATATATTTGCTGCAAAATATCCTGTTCCAATAGCAGCTATAAGACTTCCAAATGCACATGCTAACATATATCCACCATTTTCTAGGATTTCAGCCATCTCGCTTCCTTCTGTTTGCACAAGAGTCGTTATTTTTGACATATAATCTGGAAGTTTTAAGTCTAACCATACTTGGCATATAATTAAAACTAATGCTATTAAAGCAAATATCCATTCTTTTTTCCCTAGATTTTTAAGTAATTTAAACATTTATTAATTCCTCCTGATTATATTAGACATTATTTTTATATTATCCTATATTTTTCAAGTTTTGCCAATAGCTTTGTCAAATTATTCATGCAAATTTCACATTAAATACACATTTATAAAAATAAAACAGTAGGTATATTATGAATTACCTACCGTTTTATTTTTATTAGTTTTCAAAATGTACATTTATGCTTCCAACTCCGCCTTCTAATTTAATTAAATTTGCTCCATTTCCATAAGTAGTATTAGAAGAAGCATTCTCTCCATTTATCCTTAGACTTCCTATTCCTTTTTCAGCCATAATCTTATACTCTTCTGGCATTCCTTTAAGTCTAACGCTCATTTCTCCAACTCCACATTCTATTTTACTTCTTCCTGTAATTTCTGCTCCTAAGTCTACTTTTCCTACTCCAGCCTTTAATTTTAAATTATTTAGTCTAGAATTTTCAATACTAATTCTTCCTGCTCCTCCATCTATTTCTGTTTCATTAAAGGTACAATTTGATATTTCTAAAAGTCCTGCTCCATGACTAATTTCTGCTTCTTTAGCTATAATTCCATCAATATTTATTTTTCCAGCACCTGTTTCAAGTTCTAGTTTTCTTAAGTCCATATCTTCAGGAACATATAAGACTATATTTCCTGAGAAATTATTTCTCCAAAAGCTACTAGTTCTAGTTTCTTCTATCTTTAAAGTATCATTTATGACCTTTGAAGATACTGGTATTTTTGAAGTATTTACTTCAACTCTAAGTTCGTCTCCTCTTTTTATTGTTAGTCTTGATACAATCAAATCTATTTTTATTTCTCTTACATTGCTATAAGTTTGTGTATAACTTTCACTTACTTCAATTTGATGACTGTGTTCGATTTTATCCCCACTTAATATAGTTGTAAATATTCCTAGACCAAATATAATTGCTCCAAATATATTAATTATTATAAAAACTGCTAGACAAACTGCAAATACCTTTATTATGCTTTGAAAACTGCTCATTTAATATCAACACCCCCAAACATACAAAATGCATCAATGTATATTGTAGTTTGATTATCTTTATCATATTTAGTTTTGTTTGACACTCCACCAAATATTGGTGTTGATTTCACTTTTACATTTATATTATCTGGAACAAATATCTCTACTCCTCCAAATATAGCACTTGCTTTAATAGTTGCTTCTTTCTCTATATTTGCTTTTCTTAAATCCAATTGTACTGCTCCAAAAACTGCATCAAGGTTTGCTCCAGTAAAAGATTCTCCTTCTTTTTGCACTTTCTGTTCTCCAAATGTTGCTGTAAATGATTCTAGTCCATTCTTTTTAGCTTCTTTTACCTTATCTGTAATCTTTTTATTTATAGTTTCATTAAAAATCATTGAAAGACCAATTGCAACAAATATAAGTGGTATTATTAATTTTCCAACAATAGAAAAACTAACTATTCCTTGAATACTAAGAAGTAAAAGTATTCCTATAATTAGTCCTACTATATTCCCTGTTTTTACATCTCCATCATCACTAAATAAACCTATTAAACAAGGTATTATAATAAATAGAG
>CASTFX010000148.1 GCA_949448405.1 uncultured Clostridia bacterium | reverse complement strand
CTCCTATATAATATTCCACTCCATTTGGACCATTAGAAATATATCCGCTATAATTGTTATCAATTTCTTTACTCTCTAGCTCTATTTCTCCACTTATATAACCTCTTAATGTGTTTTTTAACCATTCAAAATCATTATTGTTAGCTCCTACATTTAATGTTACTACATCTAAAACTTTTGTTACTGGTTCAGGTGCAGTATAAGCTATAGCTGCCATTGTTACCATTTTAACTTCCCTTACTACTGGAACATAACTACAACCATAACATACTCCACCTATAATTAACCAAGTTGCTATTCCTTGTATTAATATTCTAAATGGTAGTTTTATTTTCAACCATTTCTCTAGTTTTATTTTCTTTTTCTCTAGTTTTGTAATCTTCTTCTCTATACTCTTTTTAGGTGATATATTATTCTTTTCAGTCAGTTTATTTATTTTCTTTTCTAATTTCCTAATCTTTTTAGGTTTCTTTACTTTAATTTCTTCCTCCATTTTTTAACATCTCCTTTATAATTTTATATATTTGTATCATATTGCCTTTATTATACTATAACTACTTTATTTATTGCAAGTCATAAATTTAGTTTCTATAAATCGAAATTTGCATTTTTATGTAAAGTATGATATAATATTATCATGATACCTATAGCCAATCAGCTTTTTTAGGAGGTTAGTTAAAATGATGACAAAAGGAAAAAGGGTTAAACGTGGGGGATTACTCTCTCTTGTTAGCCGCAAAAATGTTCCCCAGCAAACAGCTACAGCCCCTGACATTGAAGAGTTGCTCAGCGGTAACAACCGGGAAGAACTGCTCAACAATGCCGACTCGCTAATTACCAGCTTCATCATTCCCAGAATGCTGAAGCACATTGGAGGCGGGCATGGCTTCAACAGGAGTGACATGGTGTTACAAAAAACCCCTTGTGGGTACACTTTCACTCTGGGATCCTATACCGCCCCTATCGCAAACAGCATTACTATCAGCGAGGAAATCGTAGCTGTCGCCCTTGGATCTGCTATGGAACACGATTTATTCCCCAGCGGGGACAGCAACAGAGCGACCTTTACTATGGTCATTTAACCAAAGCCAACAAAGGACCCCCAGGTGCGTAATGCACTTGGGGGTCGCCCTATTTATTACATTAATGGAGCAAATAATCTTAATATTGTCTGCCATACTGCTTTTAAAAATTTAGGAACTGCTTCTTTTTCATTTATCTTATGACTCTTATTTATTGTATCTTCTAAGTCTTTTTTTATATTCTTTATGCATTCCACATTCTCTAAATATATCCCACATTCAAAATGTAAATATAAACTTCTATAGTCTAAGTTTATTGTTCCAACTGTTGCTACATGGTCATCTGATACAAATACCTTTGAATGAACAAATCCAGGTGTATATTTATACATTTTTACTCCCGATTTTACAAGTAATTCTAAATAGGATTCTGATAAAGTATATACTATTTTTTTGTCTGGAATACCTGGAATAACTATTCTAACATCTACTCCTCTCTTTGCTGCAAGTGTTAATGTATTAATCATATCTGTATCAATAATTAAATATGGAGTGAAAATATAGACATAATCATGTGCTTGATTAATAATGTTTAAATAAATATCTTCTCCTGTTAACTCATTGTCTAGTGGTGTTTCTGAATATGGAACTGCAAATCCATTGCTACATATTGAATTATCAAAAGAATATTTGAATTTGCTAAAATCGTCATCTTCTTGTATAAATGCATTCCACATTGTCAAAAACATTACTGTGTAACTCCATACTGCTTCTCCTTCTATCTTTATTGCATTATCTTTCCAATGTCCATGTGGACTGTTAATATTTATATATTCATCTGATAAATTAATTCCTCCTGAAAAAGCTACTCTTCCATCTATAACTAAAATCTTTCTATGGTCTCTATTATTCATGATAACACCTGAAAATGGCTTTAGCTTATTAAATGCTACACACTTTATTCCTACTTTTTCTAATTCTTTATAATAATATTTCTTGAGTGTTGCTATGCAGCCTGCATCATCATACATAACTCTTACATCTACGCCTTGTTTAACTTTTCCCTTTAGTATCTCTAATATTGAATCCCACATAGTTCCATGGTTTATAATAAAATATTCTAAAAAGATGAACTTTTCTGCTTTTTTTAATTCTTTTATCATCTCTTTAAAGGCTTGCTCTCA
>CASTFX010000147.1 GCA_949448405.1 uncultured Clostridia bacterium | reverse complement strand
TATACTATCTGACGGCAATACAACAATCAGCGTTCCTTATACCAAGGAAGTCATCAAATTCCTCGAAGGGCTCAATAAATGAGGAGCTCTAAAAAAGCACGGGGCGACAAATTCAAAAGAATTTTGTCGCCCCATGCTTTTTTCTTTATTTAGTTTGTTACATTATTATTTTAAACAATGCTACGATTTTGATAAAAATTCTATAATCAAATTATCTATTTACTTTTTTTGTATATTTTATTATTTTACGTCAATACTATAAATATATTAAAATTCATATGGAGGTGCATACGTATGTCTAAAGATAAGAAAAATAACCAAAACAAAAATAACAATAACAACAAGAATAATAACAATAATAACAATCAAAATGAAAACAATAATCATTAATTATTTTAAAAGAGGGTGTCTTACTCTAGACTCCCTCTTTTTATTTTATTTCTCTAAATATTTATTCAAAAATTGTCCTGTATAACTTCTCTCATTCTTCACTACTTGTTCTGGAGTTCCAACCTGCATTATTGTTCCTCCATTGTCTCCACCTTCTGGTCCTAAATCTATTATATAATCACAAGTTTTTATTAAATCTAAATTATGCTCTATTACTACTATACTATTTCCAGTATCTACTAATCTTTGTAATATATCTACTAATTTATGGACATCAGCTATATGAAGCCCTGTTGTTGGTTCATCTAGGATATATAATGTTTTTCCTGTTGCTTTTTTAGATAATTCTGTTGCAAGTTTTACTCTTTGTGCTTCTCCTCCTGATAGTGTCGTTGATGGTTGTCCAAGTTTTATATATCCAAGTCCGACATCAGCAAGGGTTTGTATTTTTTGCTTAATTCTTGGAACATTTGCGAAAAATTCTAATGCTTCTTCAACAGTCATATCTAGCACGTCAGCTATTGTTTTTCCTTTATATTTTACTTCTAAAGTTTCTTGATTATATCTTTGCCCTTTACATACTTCACATGGTACATATATATCTGGCAAGAAGTGCATTTCTATCTTTAGAACTCCATCCCCCTGACATGCTTCACATCTTCCACCTGGCACATTGAAACTAAATCTTCCTTTTTGGTATCCTCTCATTTTTGCTTCATTTGTTGTTGCAAACAAATCACGTATTATATCAAACACACCTGTATATGTTGCTGGATTTGAACGTGGTGTTCTTCCTATTGGTGACTGGTCTATGTTTATTATTTTATCAATATTCTCAATTCCTTTTACCCCTTTGCATTTTCCTGGTTTTTCGTTCGATTTGTTTACTTGTTTTGCTACTGTTTTATATAGTACTTCATTAACTAAAGTTGATTTCCCTGAGCCCGAAACTCCTGTAACACATGTAAATACGCCTAATGGTATTTTTACATTAATCTCTTTTAAGTTGTTTTCTGATGCTCCAATTATTTCTATTGATTTTCCATTAGATTTTCTTCTTTTCTTTGGAACTACTATCTTCTTTCTTCCACTTAAATATTGTCCAGTTATAGAATTCTCAACAAGTTTCACTTCTTCTGCTGTTCCTTGTGCTATTACATTTCCTCCATGTACTCCGTGGTCCTGGCCCTATATCTATAAGTTGGTCTGCAGCATACATAGTATCTTCATCGTGTTCAACAACTAGTACAGAGTTTCCTAAATCTCTTAATTTTTTTAATGTAGCAATTAGTTTATCATTATCTCTTTGATGAAGTCCTATGCTTGGTTCGTCTAAGATATATAGTACCCCTGTTAGGCTTGAACCAATTTGTGTTGCTAGCCTAATTCTTTGTGCTTCTCCTCCTGATAGTGTTCCTGCTGACCTAGATAATGTTAGATATTCTAATCCGACATCTATTAAAAATTGTAGTCTTTTATTTAATTCTTTAAGTATTTGTTCTGCTATCATTTTATCTTTTGCAGATAGTTTTAACGAATTTAAAAATTCTTTTATAGCTGTAATTGACATATCTGTAAGCTCTTGTATGTTTTTATCTGCTAGTTTCACTGATAGACTTTCTTTTTTTAGTCTTGCTCCATTACAAGTTGGGCAATCACTATTACTCATATACATCTCATAAAAGTCTCTCATTCCTTGCGACTTAGTCTCATTATGTCTTCTTTCTAGTGTTGGTATTACTCCTTCAAATGGAGTTTTGAATTTTCTAACACCTGCATATGATTCATATTCAAAGTCTATACATTCTGTTCCTGTTCCATATAATATTTTATTCAAAAATTCTTTTGGAAGCTTCTTTATAGGCTTTGTTATATC
>CASTFX010000146.1 GCA_949448405.1 uncultured Clostridia bacterium | reverse complement strand
CCTAAACATCAGTCAATAAATGGATTTACAAATGATAAGTTAAACAATGCAGAAACAATAGATATAGTAATGCCAAAACTTTTAGAATTTATAGGTCAACTACCTATTGTTGTGCATGATGCTTATCTTGTTATGGGATTTATAAAAAAGAATTGTAATAATATCGATTTAAGTTTAGACAATGAAGTAATTGACATATTTCCTTTATGTAAGAAACAACTACCATACTTGAAAAATCATAAAGTAAGTACAATTTCAGACTTTTTAGGAAATACGGATGTTATGGTAGATGGAATAATAGATTATACCAGATTAATATGTAAGGTATTTGAAAATATCAGAGATGTATCATAATAAGTGGTTTTGTTATGTTTTTCTAAAAATTGTGATATAGACAACGATAGGATGTGCTATGACAATAAATAGAGTTTTGGAAGCAATAAGAAATCGTAAAATAAAGTTTATATTTTACTAGAAAGCAAACTTATATTACCCCGCTTCTATAAATGGCTTAAAAACGATTATGGTTTGAAATAAATACAAAAGAAAAGGAAAATAGATATGCAAATAAAAATTCATAGAGGAGTTAATCAAATTGGTGGTTGTGTAACTGAAATTAGAAGTCAAAAAGCAAGGGTACTTGTTGACGTTGGCTCTAATCTCCCTAATTGTGAAAATGAAATAGAAGTGAATATTGCTAATATCAGTAAAAAATGTGATGCTGTTCTTATAACTCATTATCATGGAGACCATATAGGCGAATATATGCAAGTTAGTAAAGATGTTCCTATTTACATTGGAAAACAGGCAAAAGAGATTTTTACTATATTTCAAAATAAAATGAAAGATACAGGAGTTACAGAAATTACACAGGATCATATTGATAAAATAGATACATTTAAAATATTTAAGCAAGGTGTACCTTTTGAAATTGGAGATATGAAAATAACCCCTATTCGTACAGACCATTCGGCTTTTGATAGTTATATGTTTCTTATAGAAGCTAACGGAAAAAGAATTTTACATACAGGAGACTTCCGTTTGCATGGTCCTATGGGCAAAGGAACACCTAGAACACTCAAAAGAATAGGAAAAGTTGATATTCTCATTTGTGAACATACAACATTATCAAGACAAGATGAAAACTTTATGTCTGAATTTATGTTACAAGAAGAAGCAATTAGTTTAATAAAAAGCAAAAAATATATTTTTATACTATGTGCTTCTACTAACATTGACAGGATAGCTTCTTTTTATCATGCGAATAAAAAAGCAGGAGAAAAACTATTTATATGCGATATTTACCAAAAGAAAATACTTGATTATGTAAGCAAAAATAGTGCGAAATATACAGATTATTATAATTTCTATGATGTTAAGAGTTTTGATAGTGAATTATATAAAAATATGGTAAGTAATGGTTTTTGTATGTTAGTTCGCAGCAACTATTTTTCAAAGAAATTTGTTTATAACCCTAGATTTAGAAATAACCTCTTTATTTACTCTCAATGGTTAGGATATTTACAAGGTAAAACAGCAGAAAAAGACCTTGTTAAGTTTGTTCCTAAAAAATACACATATTTACATACGAGTGGTCATGCAACAGCTGAAGGAATTATTGAAGTTTGCAACATTGTTAAACCTAATGTGATAATTCCTATACATCGGCACAAACTCATACGATTTTGACAAGTTAGATTTACCATATAGAATTAGACACTTGAACAATAAAGAAATATACAAGATATAATGAATTATGAAAGGAATCTTAAAATATGGCTCATAAAACAGCAGTTGAAAAATTAAAGGAACATGAATACGATATAAACTTAAAGGCTGGAATAAGAGGTTTTAAAATAGATATAACAGATAATGGCGATAATACAGGAACAATAACAATATGGAGATTTAAAAATAACACACCAAAATTTATAGATGTACGAACATTTGCTGAAACTCTAAACATTGAGGGAATTGCAGATTTTCAAGTAAATATAAAAAAAGACAATGAAATACTAGAACATGGTTTATTTTTAGATAAAATTACTAAATGGATATATAACCGACTAAACAATGAAAAGATAGAATTTATGTACGAGTTTGTTGGTGGAAAATACAACGGAAAGACCATGACTAAAGCAGAAATTGAAACTATATCGCATGGCATAACAGAAGATTTAACACATATTAGACAACAAGGTGGTACTTGTCATAGGAAAGAATTAGACAACCAACCTCTAGTAAATGGTTATTTGTCCCCTATGTTTTCACATATAGATT
>CASTFX010000145.1 GCA_949448405.1 uncultured Clostridia bacterium | reverse complement strand
GGTGTTACAGGTAAATATAAGCTTTTTCCAAAAAAGTCCTCTATATTTATTTGAACACTTTTAGGAACTAATAACAGACCTAAAGATGCAATTACAATTTCTTTTAAATATATTACTGCGACTGTATTTCCATTTATAACATATGCAAGTAAAATGTTTCCTACGATAAATCCAAGTATAACTCCAATCTTTCCAAATCTACTTAATAAGCCTGCTATCATTCCAGATAATGCAAAAGAAGCTATAAGAGCTATCTCTCCACTTCCTATTATACCAAGTACAGCGCCTATTGTTATTCCTGCAGTTGCACCTATCAAAACACCATTTTTCCAACCAAGTATTAATACTATAAGTATACTCAAGACTGTTCTTATCTCAAATCCAAATATTGAGAAGCTTCCAAAAGCACATGTTGCAACTGATAACATTAAGCTTGCTCCTACCACTTCTTCAACTGTAAAGGCTTTTTTTATACTAAATTCGCTGATTACTATTAAAGAATTTGCAAATATTTTATAGAATATGTAAGTTGTAACTCCTGTAACAATCGCTAAAAATAAGTCATAAACTAAGAAGCCTCTGAATAGCATTAGTATTAGCTGAACTGCTATAGTAGATATAATAACATATTTTCCTAGTTTTCTTCTTTCACTTTTATATTCTTCTTCATACCATGGTTTAAAAATTAATACCATTCCTATAAAAACAAGTGAAGTTAATATATAAGTAAGAGCTCCTGAGGATTTAAATCCTATATAAGTACCTATTATTGTTAAAATATATACTATTCCTGTTGGTATAGCATTTGATATAGCTGCTGCAAAAATAGCTAGTCCAAATGGTGCCATACCATTAATTCCACTAACCATTGATAGCATAAAAGCTAAAATATATACAAGTATATTTTGTTTCGTAAATAACTTTTTTAATATATTTTTAACACTTTCTTTTTTGTCTATTTTAACGTCTTCTCTTGAAACATTTTCTTCTTTTTCTTCATCTACTATATTTTGAAACATCCTTACCACCTCTTAAACTTTTTATTATTAGTATACAGACTTTATTTTAAAATGTTTGTCATATTTAGTATACTTTTTTAAAAAGTTTTCTGCATTTTGTGATATATAAAAGTGTTTTTATTAATATAAAAACATTTTTCGTCTATAATTTTATAATATATTGTCACTTTTTTCAATATATTACTTATATTCTTTTATTCTTCTACCAAGTGTAAATCATCAAAAGTTGTTACTTTAATGTTTGTATAATCACCTTCTACAACTTTGATACTATATCCACCTTTTTCAAGTACCATACAGTCATCAGTTATCTCATTATCTCCCTTAAATTTTTCATGTAAATCTAGTAAAATTTCTCTATTGAAACATTGTGGAGTTTGTATAAGATATGTATTTGCCCTTTTAGTAGTTTCGATTACAACTCCATTATCATCACATATCTTTATTGTATCTTTTGATTTTACAGCAACTGTTGCACCTTTAAATTCCTCCATAGCTTCTAAACATCTGTCTATATACTCCTCTTTAATTCGTGGTCTTGCTCCATCATGAATTATAACTATATCTGAATTTGTTTCTTTTAAAGCATTATAAACTGATTCCATTCTGGTCTCGCCACCATTTACGTATTTTATAGGCTTATCTAGCTTTATGATTTTTTGTATATCTTCAAAGTATTCTCTTTCTTCTGGTTTTATTACCAATATAATGTCATTTATTTTTTTACTTTTGTTAAGCACTTCTATGCTATATGCTATTATTGGTTTTTCGTTTACTTCAAATAAATTTTTATTTCTTCCCTGTCCAAATCTTGTACTATTTCCTGCTGCAACAATTATACCTGTTACTGTTTTCATATCTTCTCCCCTTATTTAATGTATGATATACAATAATATGTATCATATTTTTCACTTAAAATTTTATAGCCTCTTTTAGCCTTTTCTTTATCTTCAAATATCCCAAAAACTACTGAACCAGCTCCTGACATTAGACTTCCAAGTGCTCCTGCATCTATTAACTCTTTCTTAATGCTTTCTATATTGTATACCTCTGTTTCAAAAACATTATATAAATTATTTGCTACTTCTACAATGTTTCCTTCTTCTAATGCCATTCTTACCTTTTCTGCATTATACTTTTGGGCTTTACCATTACCTTCATCTAGTTTCTTAAACATTTCTTTTGTATTGCATGAAAATTCTGGCTTAATAAGTAAAATATAGTATTTAATATCAGTTTTTATCTTTTCAATTATCTCTCCTATTC
>CASTFX010000144.1 GCA_949448405.1 uncultured Clostridia bacterium | reverse complement strand
ATACTCCTGCCATATTTGCCCTTTTTAAAAGCCCTGCTATTTTTGCTAGCAATATTTGAATATTAAATGGTTTTGTAATATAGTGGTCTGCACCATAATTTATGCTTAGTAGCTCATCTATTTCACTATCTCTACTTGTTATTATTATAACTGGTATCTCTGATGTTTTCCTTATCTCTTTTAAGATATATTCTCCATCTATATTTGGAAGGTTTATATCTAGTAAAATCAAATCTACTTTTAAACTTAGAATATCTTTTATTGTATTTTCAAAATTTTTTAAAGAACTTGCTTCATATCCATTCTTATTTAAAAATATTTCAAGTTCATTTCTTAATTTTTCATCATCTTCAACTATTAATATTTTTTGCATACTACACCTCTTTTTTAATTATATCATATATGTCAAAAAAATAACCTTACGTTTTTGTAAGGCTATTTTTCTTCTAACTCTTTTATATATCTATATATTTCTCCCCAGTTGTATAATACTTTTATATTCTCATTTTCTTCTAATTCATGTGAAGGTGCAGCTTTAAAATATATAGTTTTCACCCCAGCAGCTGATGTCGCAATGCAATTTAGATAGTAATCATCTATCATCACATCTACTTTTTCTTTTATACAGACTTCTTCTTTATTTTCTGCTTCGTAGTAGTATTTATCAAAAATATACATATTGTCCTTTTTTAATCTTTGGTTTGTAACTTCGATTATTTCTTTATTCAATCCTCCTCTTGCTGTTATCATAATCAAAGTATTCCCATCTTTTTTAAGTAAGTTTAAGACATCAATTGCGCCAGGTTTATAATTCGTCGTTTTTGCTATTCTCAAATGATATTTAGATAAGAAATCTTTTATATTTTCCTCTGTCCAGTTAAATCTCTCTTGAAACTTAAGACTTTTATTATCTCTTTTACTATTTTGCTTTAAATCTATTAAATCATATAGTTCTGAATATACTCTCATTTCTTCTTCTGAATCAAATACAACACCATCTAAATCTATACCTATTATCATATTTATGCTCCTTTATATGTTGGCTTATTATAATGCTTTATTTATCATATTTTCTATTTCTGCTTTTGAGTGAAATCCTACTGTAACATTTACAATATTTCCATTCTTAAATAAAACTAATGTTGGAATACTTGAAACTCTATACTTAACTGCTAATTCTCCTTCTTCATCTACATTTACTTTTCCAACTTTTACTCTTCCTTCAAATTCCTTTGCAATTTCTTCAAGAACAGGTGCTATCATTTTACAAGGTCCACACCATGTTGCCCAAAAATCTACTAATACTACGCTTTGGTTCTTTAACACTTCCTCCTCAAAATTCTCATTTGTTAACTTAACTTCTAACATATATTTTCTCCTTTCTTAATTTGATTTATAGTAAAGCATGCAGTGGCAATACCCTTCAAAATTTGGGTCTTTTATTTGCTCACGAAACTCTTTGCACATACACTTTGTATCATTGTTCTTTTCTAATCTACAAGGACAATATCCTCCATTTTGCTTTAAACCTTCTTGAATAGTCTTTACAACTTCTTTATCTTCATTAAACTTAACAGCCATTATTATTCTCCTCTTAATATTTTTATATACCTATCTAAAGTCTCTTTATCTATAACACCTGTAAATGATTTTACAATATTTCCATCTTTATTTATGAACAAAGTTCTTGGAATTGAATATACTCCATAAGCATTTGACGCACTATATTCTGTATCAAAATATAATGGAAAACTGTAATTATTATCTTTTGTAAACTTTTTTGCACTTTCTACTGTCTCTCTATATTCATCTGTTAAATTTACCATTAAAATTTCTATTTCTTCTCCATAAGTTTTGTATGCTTCTTCAAATTCTGGAAGTTCCATTTTACAAGGACCACACCAACTTGCCCAAAAATTTACTATTATAGGCTTTCCAAAAAAGTCTGATAAATTTATATTTTCTCCTTCGTTATTAAGTACTGTAAAATCCTTAGCTTTTTTCAAGTTCATATTTTGCTTTTCTTCTGTTTTTATTTCTTCAGGTTTATAGTTCTTACTTAAATAATTATATCCGAACTGCCCCTAATATAATAATTATTATAAATATTGATAAATATACTATAATTTTTAAATATTTATTCACTTTTAATCACCTCATACAAAAGAATAAATTAGATTATTCATTATTCCAAATATCATAGCTATTCCAATAACTATTAAAATTATACCACATACATTATTAATGATTTTATAGTGTTTTTTTATAAAATCAAATACTGAATTTAACTTCTTTATTAAAATAGCTGAAGCAATTATTGGTATTCCTAAC
>CASTFX010000143.1 GCA_949448405.1 uncultured Clostridia bacterium | reverse complement strand
TCTACATTTTGGTTTGATCCTGTATTATCTTTTACTTCTGCATTGGTATTAACATTTGTACTAGCTTGTTTGTCTTCTTTATCTTCTCCTGTAATGTTTGATATAGTGTCTTTTGCAAATGTAACTACATTATTTATCTGTGCTTTTAGTCCTTCTGCTAGATTATCTTCTTTGTTTAGTATTACATATAGAGATGCCCCAATTACTAATAAACAAATTATAACGATTAAATTATACGTATTAAAAACTTTTCTTCTTTTTTTCATTTTTCTCTTCCTTTTCCTTTGAATTTGTCTTTATTTTATCATTGTATGAATACTTTGTAAATGATTTTAGAAAAAAGAAAGCTCATATATTATTTTTGAAATACCGCGTAAGCGACCAACCGAGCTAAAATCGAGGGCGATCTGTAGCAACCTACATTTAAAAATTTTATTGTAGGTTGCTACACCAAGGTATTGATAAAAATAGTATATGAGCTTTCTCTTTAGTAGTCCTTATGCAAAATAACATACCAAGGGCGCCTTCCCCCTTTGGAAAGACGTCCTTTTTTAGTTATCACTATTAAACCTATTTCAAAATAATTTCGAAAGGTCTGTTTTGATAATTTACTCTTATTCTATGTGTCTTGTCTCTATGTTTTATTTCTAGTTCGTATCCGTTTAAAGCCTTAGATATTTTGTCTGTTAATACTATTTTTACCTTATTATCGGTAGTATTCTTGTCTAAGAACTTGTTAATGTCTATTCTTCTATTCTTTCTTGATACTTTTGTTGCTCCTCCGAAGCAATATTCTTCGTTTTCTTCAACAAATACTTGTACATTGCGTTTTGTAGCAGCTAGAAGCACTAATATTGCTGCTCCTGAAAGTCCTGCGAGTAGTGCTGCTTTTAGTACCATATCATCATCTTTTTCGTCTTCTACTCCTAATACTACTGATGGCTTTTCTTCTACTGGTGGTGGAGTTGGCTCTGGTGCTGGTTCTGGCTCTGGTGTTGGTGGAGTTACAACTGGTGGTTCTTCTTTTGGAACATTGTTAACACTAGGTTTTTTTATTGGTCTTGATGGTGGAGTCGGCCTAGTTGGAGTTGTTGGAGGCTCAGGCTTTGGCTGTTCTACTGGCTTTTCTGGCTCTACTGGTGTTGGCTCTGGCTCTGCTGGTTTTTCCCTCTCTGCAACAGTTACCTTAAATGTCATTTTTGTTCCTTTGTAAGTTATTGTAATTGTTTGTTCTCCTACTTTTTCTGTGTCATATCCTGAAATCATATCATGAGCTACGTAAACATATTTAGTTTCTCCGCCTTTTTTAACTTCTAGCATTGCACCTGTAAGGTCTAATTCTTCTCCTTGTTTATATGCTGTTTTATCTGGTCCTTTAACAAGTGTTATGATTTCTTTTTCTTCTTTCTTATTTACTGTTACTTTTACAGTTTCTGTGTATTGTCCATAATTTATCTTTAGTGTTTGTACTCCTACCTTTTCTGGGTCAAATGGAGTTTTCTCGTCTATCATTGCAAGTGTTAATGGAGCTTCTTCTTCTATTTTCCCACTTGCTGTCATAACTCTAACTGTAGCTCCCTCTAAGTTTAGCTTCTCTCCTTGTGTATATGTTTTCTTAGGTAAATTTACATTAATTCCTTTAATATAGTCTTTTACTGTAACTGTTATAATTCCTACTGTTTTACCTTCATATGTTACTGTAAGCTCTTGTTCTCCAAGTTTCTTTGGATTATATCCTGAAACCATGTCACTTGTGATATCTACTTCTGTGACTCCGCTATCTTTTTCTACTTCTAGCTTTGCTCCGCTTAAATTTAAGCTTTCTCCATATTTATATTCATCTTTTGTTGGTCCATCTTTTATGCTAATACTCTTTATATCGTCTTCAATAGTTATTGGGAAACTTGTACTTTGTCCTTTGTAAGTTACTTCAACTTGTACAGTTCCAACTGTATCTGAATCAAAGTCTGTTATCATGTCAAGTGTTATAGGCGCTTTGTTTTGTGTTTTTCCACTTGCCATTACCTCCCAAACTTCTCCTCCTGTTAGGTCTAAATCGTCTTTTGTGCTTCCTACTTTGTATGTATCTTCTGTTGGGGCTTTTATGTCTATACCTTTGACAAAGTCTTTTACTGTAACTTCAAAGCTTGTTTCTCCTCCGTCATAAACTACTTTAATTGTTTGTTTTCCTGTAATGTCTTTTGAATTATATCCACTTAATGTACAGTTTTTAAGTGGTACTACTTTTTCTGCATTATCACTATATTTCTTTATAATGATTGTTGCATCTTGTATTCCATCTGGTGTTTTTGTGCAACAATCATTATAAAGAAATATA
>CASTFX010000142.1 GCA_949448405.1 uncultured Clostridia bacterium | reverse complement strand
GTATCAATAGGAATTGCACCATTGTTTGTAAAGTTTTTATTATTATTAAATAATAATTTGGTACACATGATTGTAGGATATGCAAATGGAAGTTTAGATGAATTACTTGGAAATAGTGTTATTACTAATATTCAAACAGGGAATGCAATAGCAACAGCTATTGTCATAGCTTTATTTGCTTATTTATTCTTTAAGTTAAATGTAAAATTTATAATAAGGCAATTTACAATACTTATATTTACACTTTTCACTCCAATAATTGCTATTATGTGGATGATTAATAAACGAACAATAGGAGCTGCTATTTGGTTTGGACAGATCCTAATTAATATTTTTATGCAATTTATATATGCTTTTTTATTTTTAGTATATATGCAATTTTTACCACAGGCAGGAGGATGGGCAACATCTATTTTATGGGCTATGATGATACTTCCAATTGCAGATGCTCTACAAAACACTCTTCAAAACTTGGTATCTAGAATTGCAGGTATAAACAATGATGAACTAGCTAATCGAGGAATTGGTATGGCAGGAGCAATGGCACATAGTATAAAAACAATAGCTTATCAGTTTAAAGGAAATGATAATCAAAGCAATATAGGAGGTACAAGCTTTATTGGTAGAATGTTAAATAAGAATCCAGAAGAAGAAAGCAAAATTGCTCAAATGGAAACAAAAAATATGGAAACAACGACAATGAAAACAAAAACAATAAATACAAGTTCATCAGGTAGCATAGAAGCAGATGCTATAAAAAAATTAGGAAATAAGAGTGAAGAATTAAAAAACAAAGTTAGTGCTACAAATGTAGCTAAACAAGCATTTAATACAGGTAAAGAGTTTTTAAATATGGGAATGTATATGGCTGAAGGGAGAAACTTTAAAACAAATAGGGAATACAATAGGTACAATGTTAATAATACAAGAAAAGAAGATTATAGTAAAAAAGATAAAGAAGAAAGTGCTATTTCAAATATGCAGGAGCAAGATAAATTATGATACAAGAACAAGTAAAAAACAAATTTAAAAAAGAAGTTAAGAAAAAAATAAGAAGAGGATTATTAATAGTATTAAGTAAATTAGCAATTCCCATAGCAATTATTGTTATTATATTTATATTAGTTTCTTTTATTACAGACATTTTTTACATAGGTGATAAAAATAAAGATAAAATTAATATGAAAGAAGAACTAAAATATTATACAACTGCTGAATATACAGATGAAGATAGTAAGTCTTTTTTTGAAAGTGTAGCAGATTTTATTGATGGAATATTTGGAAGTAAGGAAATAGTAGGAAATGGCGAATTTCCAGTAGTAGGTAAAAGTTTTAATGATATAACTAGCTATTATGGAAATAGAAAAGCACCAACAGCTGGAGCTTCAACATTTCATAGTCGGAATTGATATTGCTGCACCAGAAGGAACAAAAATTATTGCTATATGTGATGGTGAAGTAATAAGAACAGCTTGGGGAGGAGCAGGAGGTTATACAATAACCATAAAAGCTGAAGAATATACTTTTTCATACTGTCATAGTGATCCAAAGTTTCTTGTAAAAGAAGGAGATAAAGTAAAAAAAGGACAAGTCATAGGTAAGGTTGGACCAAAAAATGTATATGGTGTAGCAGGTAACCCATATAAAGATTCTTCAGGAAATCCAACAAATGGAGCAACAACAGGATGTCATTGTCATTTTACAGTTAAAAAGAATGGACAAACAATAGATCCATTAACAATTTTAAAGGGAGGAGATAAAGCATAATGGTAGTTATTTTTACAGGTAGTAATGAAATAGATAAAATACTAGAAACAGAAATTAAAGGTTCAATGGTAGTAAGTTATGCAGATTTTATTATTGAAGACGATAAATTCAAAAGTCAAACAGTAATATTAGCAAGTAGTGCCATAGAAACAGACTTTAGAGAATATTTATATCAACTAAGAAGTAGAAACATAAGAGTAATCTTGTTACTAAAAAATGAAAAAGAAGAAAATACAAAGATTGCTTTAGAAAATGGAATTTATGATTTGGTTTTTGGTAACTTTTATCCTAGCCAAATAAAAGAAATTTTAGATAATCCTAGAAATTTCTCAGATATATCTAAAATATATAGAAAACTGTTTAATATTCAAATAAAGAAAAAAGCAAAAAGAATTTAATACAGATAGTAGAATGCTAAAAGTATCATTTAAGGAGGTGATGCTAGAAATAATAAGGAGGTGGCATAGCTATAATAAAAGTAAGAATCATAAAAATATCAATAATTGTATTTATAACAATACTTGTAATATCTTCATATTTTCTAATAAAGAATTTTTTACAATACAAAGAAAATAAAGACTC
>CASTFX010000141.1 GCA_949448405.1 uncultured Clostridia bacterium | reverse complement strand
CTCTTAATGGTGTTGCAAGAGAACCTGCTTTTGTTGTTGCACCTATCAATGTGAATTTAGGAAGGTCTAATCTTATTGACCTTGCACTTGGTCCTTTTCCAATTATTATATCTAAAGTATAGTCTTCAAGTGCTGGGTATAAAATTTCTTCTACACTTTTATTTAATCTATGTATTTCGTCTATAAATAAAACATCAAATTCAGAGAGATTTGTAAGCAATGCTGCTAAATCTCCTGGTTTTTCTATCGCTGGTCCTGATGTTATTTTTATATTTGAATTCATTTCATTAGAAATAATATTTGAAAGAGTTGTTTTACCAAGTCCTGGTGGTCCGTATAAAAGGATATGGTCAAGAGGCTCCCCTCTTTTTTTAGCAGCCTCTATATATACTTTCATATTTTCTTTTACTTTAGTTTGTCCTATATATTCTTCTAAAGTCTTTGGCCTTAAAGACTTTTCAATTCTTTCTTCTTCTATTCCTTCAAGTTCTGGTCTTATTACACTATTTTCTTCCAAAATATAAACCTCCGCTTTTAAAAGTATTATATATTTTTTGGTCTATTTTTGCAACTTATTTCTTGACTTTACAGCTTCATATATGACAATTCCTGCTGATACAGATGCATTTAATGAGCTTATCTTTCCTGTCATTGGAATTTTTACACAAAAATCGCAGTTTTCTTTTGTTAATCTGCTCATTCCGTTTTCCTTCATTTCCAATAACTATTGCGATTGGCATAGTATAGTCTTGATTATAATACATAGTTTCTGTATCCATGTCTGTTCCACATATCCATATACCATTTTCTTTTAAGTCATTTATTGTTTCATTTATGTTGTTTACTCTTGCAATTTTCATATATTCTACTGCTCCTGCTGATGTCTTACTTACCGTTGCATTTACTGCTGCTGCTCTTCTTTTTGGAATTACTACTCCATGCATTCCTGCTGTTTCTGCTGTTCTAATTATAGAGCCTAGATTATGTGGGTCTTCTATCCCATCTAGTATTAATATAAATGGTTCTTCTCCTTTTGATTTTGCATAATCTAAAATATCGTCTACTTCTACATATTCAAATGGTGGAACTATTGCTATTACTCCTTGATGGTTATTAGAAGTTGCCATTTCATCTAGCTTCCTTTTTTGTACTTCTACTGTTACTATTCCTTTTGCTTTGGCTTTTGCAATTATTTTCATAATTGACCCATGTTTTTCTCCGCTTTGTATGAATATTTTATTTATATCTTTATTGCTTTCTATTAATTCTAATACTGCATTTCTTCCTTCTACTTGATTTTCATTTTCCATTTGATTTCTCCTTTATTCAAATTATTTAGATTATATCATAATAAAATATATCAAACAAGTGTTAGGTAATAAAAAAACTCAAACCTTATTTTTAAGCTTGAATTCTCTATTTTTAAATTTAACCATTATTATTTTTCTTCAAAAGTTTCAATTCTATTGTTTTTCTCTTTAGATTTTCGTTTAATATATCAATTTGTTTTTCATATAACTTGTTTATTTCTTTTATGTCCTCTTGACAAAGGTTTGAAGCAATTATTTCATTATCTTCGATTTTACTTTGAATATCTAGTAATCTTGAATCTTCTCTAGTGCTAATTTCTTCTAAGAATTTGTTTCTATTACTTCTCGGTAATTCTTCATTTCTATTATTACTTTGAATTGTCCTTTTTCTAAATAAATTATAAAAAAACTTTTTTATTTTATCAAAAAAATTATTTACTCCTAACATCCTATTTTCTGATTCTGTTTTATTTTCCATCTTATTTATCTATCCTTTTCTTTATTCATAGAACTCATAATTTGTTCTATTTCTTCTTCTGTTCTACTTTGTCTACCTTCTAAAATTGCTTTTATTGTTCTAAGAAGTTCCGTCTTCTTTGCTGTATCAGGCATACTTTTTGCATATTCAATTGCTGCATCAATAGAAAAAATTTGTCCATCTATTCCTATTGCGTCTTCCATAAATGTTTGCTCATTGGCATGATTATCTCTAGCTATAAAAGCTGATTTCTTAAATGGAGCTCCTTCTCTTTTACCTTGTTTATATGTGCTCTCTCCACTTGTCTGTTCTTGTGCTTGCTCTACTGTTACATTACCAATATAAATTTGAGTATCAGCTACCTTAGGCTTAGTAGATTCCTCTCTTGATTTTGTTATTCTAATATCTGATTTCTTTTCTTCTCTTCCAATAAGCATTGTCATCATTGGATCCATTCTTTGTTGTCTAGCTTTTTTTCTCATTAATTCAGATTCACTATAAATTGGCTTATTTCTTGACATATTAGTCACCTCTTTTTTATAATTATATCATAGTCAATATAATTACTCAAGTTTTTATAATCTTACTACTATTATTTTTACTATTAAATTACAGG
>CASTFX010000140.1 GCA_949448405.1 uncultured Clostridia bacterium | reverse complement strand
TTATTGAATAAAACTAACAAAATGAGTTAGTTTTTTTTTATGAAAAGAAAAAAATATGATATAATTAAAAAAGAATAGGTGAGAATATGAAAGAGAGTAATCTAAGTTTTAAAAATATATTTAAAAGAGAAACAAAACTAGCAAGTTATGTAATCATCTGTACAACAATAGTAGTAATAAGCGTATCCTATGCCATGTTCTTTCAAGTAAATGAAAATAGCAAAAATCAAGAAGTAACAGCAGGAGATTTAAAGTTTACATATACAAAGGGAGAAGAAATATCTTCAAATGGAAAAGAGATATGTTTTACACCAATGAGTTATGAAGAATCAACATTATATATAGGAGAATGTGGATATCAATTTAGTGTAAGAAATACAGGAAGTCTAAAAGGGAACTACACATTTAAATTAAAAGCGAATGAAGACCATACAATGGAAAGTAGTAAACTAAAAGTAGTATTAAGAAAACAAATAGGAGAAAAATTAGAAGTAATAGAAAGTTATCCAAAAAAGATAAGTGAACTAACAGAAGAAATATTAACAACAGAAGAAATAGAAGCCAATAAAAATATCGTTTATAGTGTACAAATTTATGTAGATGAAAATGAATTTATAGATGGAGATGAAACAAAGAAAGTATCCTATCAAATAGAAGGAAGTGGATTAGTACATGAAGATAATCCAATAGAAATAGATGAAAGTATAGCAACAAATTATATCAAGAAAATAGCAAAAACAAGCGAAGAATTAGTGCTAGATGAAACAGCAGATAATAATTTAAGATACATAGGTTCGAATCCAAACAACTATGTATTTTTTAACAATGAATTATGGCGAATAATAGGTGTAATGAACAACATGAAAACAAATGAAAGTGATTTAGGGGAATCAAGAATAAAAATTATTAGAACAGAGCCTATAGGAAATTATAGTTGGGATAGTTCAAATATAAATGATTGGACATCGTCTGATGCAATGAAATTATTAAATGAGAATTATGAAAGAGAAGAGATAGGCGGAAGTTTATATTGGAATGCTACTGCAGGAAATTGTTATGTAAATAAAGATAATGAAACATCCTCATGTGATTTTACTTCTACAGGTTTAAAAGATGAAACAAGTAAAAATATGATAGCAAACACATTATGGAATATTGGTGGAACATACGAATATAACACATTACAAACAAATCATTTTTATAATTATGAAAGAGGAAGTATTGCATACAATGACCAACCAACTACATGGAATGGTAAAGTTGGCCTGTTGTATCCAAGTGATTATGGATATGCAACAAGTGGAGGAAATACTACAGATCGAAATACTTGTCTACAAAAAGAGCTTTTTAAATGGAATGATTCTAATGTTAGTGATTGCAAAATTAACAATTGGTTACTTAATTCATCCATAAGTCAATGGACAATAACTCCACGTGCTTCATATAGTTATCTTGCTTTTGGCGTATATAATACAGGAATTATTGGGGATAGTAGCATTTATTTTGCCTTTGGAATTACACCAACGCTTTACTTAAAATCTAACGTAAAAATAGTAAAGGGTAATGGAAGTATAGAAACTCCATTTGAACTTGCAACATAAAAAATATCAATTTTTTGTAAAAAATGTTTATCAAGCAAAAGAGAATCATAAATTAACTTGACCTCATATCATTTCCTTTGTATACTAATTATAGAGTAGAGGGATATTTATGAGACTAAGATATAAAATTGGATTAGTAATTGTAACAGGATTATTAGTAGCTTGTTTTATGACCTATCAAAGTTATGCTTTATGGATTGCGAGTTTTGCTGGACAAGATAATGTAGTAGATGTAGGCTGTTTTCAAGTAAATTTTGAAGAATTAGGAGAGTCTATTAAATTATCAAATACTTATCCTGTAAGTGATACAAAGGGTCTAAGTGGAACCCCATATTCTTTTAAAATTACAAATACATGTGATATTGATAGTCATTATTCTGTAACATTAAATACACTTACAACAAATGGAATAAGTACAGACAATATAAAGTTTGCTATTCATAAAGAAACAGAAGGAAAACCAACGGTTGGAATCAACTTAAAAGAATATAGTTTGACTCATTTAAATGAAAAGAAAGAAAAAATTAAAGTGCCTAATTTAGATGAATCAATTATTTTAGCAAGTGGAGATTTAGTGCAAAATGAATCAGTTACTTATCACTTATATTTATGGTTAGATGAAAAAGCTGGAAATGACATTATGAGACGTACTTTCCAATCAAGTGTAGAAATCATTAGTGATGCTACGACCAAAGAAGATATTTCTGATGGAATTATTGGTAATGTAGATACAAGTGGAAAATGTCCAACTGTAAATGAAGATGGAACTATTAGTGAATATAACATGGAAGATACGGAAGGTTACGTGTGTAGTGCACCAGATGATTATGGAACAAGTTATTATTATAGGGGAGTCGTAAATAACAACTATGTGA
>CASTFX010000139.1 GCA_949448405.1 uncultured Clostridia bacterium | reverse complement strand
GGCATATTGAACTTGCTGCCCCAGTAGCACATATATGGTATTTTAAAGGAATACCAAGTAGAATAGCATTACTTCTTGATATATCTCCAAGAAGTATAGAAAAAGTAATATATTTTGCTTCATATATTGTTACAGATAAAGGAACATCAGGACTTATAAAAGGTCAAGTAATGAATGAAAAAGAATATGGAGAAGCAGTTGAGAAATATGGAAGAGGAAGCTTCAAGGCAGAAATGGGTGCTCAAGCAATAAGAAAATTACTTGAAGAAATAGACTTAGATAAATTAGCAGAAAAAATTAGAAAAGAAATAGATAAATCAAGCGAACAAAAGAAAATGAAGTTAGCTAAAAGATTAGACACAGTAGAATCTTTTAGACTATCAGCAAATAGACCAGAATGGACAATAATGAATGTTGTACCAGTAATCCCACCAGATTTAAGACCAATGGTACAATTAGATGGTGGAAGATTTGCAACATCAGACTTAAACGATCTTTATAGAAGAGTAATAAACAGAAATAACAGATTAAGAAGATTATTAGAATTAGGTGCACCAGAGATAATTGTAAGAAATGAAAAAAGAATGTTACAAGAATCAGTAGATGCACTTATAGATAATGGAAGACGTGGAAGACCTGTAACAGGAGCTGGTAACAGACCACTTAAATCATTATCTGACCTTTTAAAAGGAAAACAAGGTAGATTTAGACAAAACTTACTAGGAAAGAGGGTTGACTACTCAGGACGTTCAGTTATTGTAGTAGGACCAGAACTAAAAATCTATCAATGTGGACTTCCAAAAGAAATGGCAGTAGAACTATTCAAACCATTTGTTATGAAAGAACTTGTAAAAAGAGGATTAGCACACAATATTAAAAATGCAAAAAGAATGGTAGAAAGATTAAGACCAGAGGTATGGGATATACTAGAAGAAGTTATAAAAGACCATCCAGTATTATTAAACCGTGCACCAACACTACATAGATTAGGTATTCAAGCATTTGAACCAGTACTTGTAGAAGGAAGAGCAATAAAGTTACACCCATTAGTATGTACAGCGTTCAATGCTGACTTTGACGGAGACCAAATGGCGGTACACGTTCCTCTATCACCAGAAGCACAAGCAGAAGCAAGATATTTAATGTTATCAGTAAATAACTTACTTAAACCACAAGATGGTAAACCAGTTACAGTACCAACACAAGATATGATACTAGGAAGCTATTATCTAACAATGCAAATAGACGGAGAAAAAGGTGAAGGAATGTACTTCAAAGATGAAGAAGAAGCACTCCTTGCATATCAAAATGGCGACTTAGAATTACATGCAAAAGTATCAATAAGAAGAAGCAAAGAAATAGATGGGGAAATTAAAACTCAAAAAATAGAAACAACAGTTGGAAGAATAATATACAACCAAGGAATACCACAAGACTTAGGATTTGTTGATAGAAGCAAAGAAGAAAATCTATTTAAACTAGAAATAGACTTCCCAGTTGTAAAGAAAAACTTAGGAACAATAGTTGCTAAATGTATAAACAAACATGGATTTAGTGAAACAGCAGAAGTACTAGACTATATTAAATCAATTGGATACAAATACTCAACAAAAGGAGCAATTACTGTTTCTGTTGCTGACGTAAGCGTACCAGATGAAAAAGGAGAAATACTTGAAAAAGCAGAAGCAGAAGTAGATAATGTAACAAAACAATACAAACGTGGATTAATAACAAACGAAGAAAGATACTTATCAACAATCAAAATATGGGAAAAAGCAACAGATGACGTTGCAGATGCCATGAAAGATAACTTCGAAGAGTTAAATCCAATATATATGATGGCTCAATCAGGAGCAAGACGGAAATATGAACCAGTTAAGACAAATAGCAGGTATGCGTGGACTTATGGCAAACACATCAGGAAAAACTGTAGAAATTCCTATAAAATCATGCTTCAGAGAGGGACTTGATGCATTAGAGTATTTCATATCTTCACATGGTGCTAGAAAAGGTTTAGCAGATACAGCCCTAAGAACAGCAGACTCTGGATATCTAACAAGAAGATTAGTAGATGTCAGCCAAGACATAATTGTAAGAGAAGATGACTGTGGAACACATGAAGGAATAATTGTAGAAGATATAAAAGATGGAAACCAAATAATTGAAAAACTACAAGAAAGACTAGAAGGAAGATATGCTTTAGAAAATATTTTAGATCCAAAAACAGGTGAAATCATTGTAGATACAGATACAATGATAGATGATGAAATAGCTAAAAAGATAGTAGACAGTGGAATAACAACTGTAAAAGTACGTTCATCATTAACATGTAGAACAAAACATGGTGTTTGTAGTAAATGTTATGGTATGGGACTTGCAACACGTACAAAAGTTAGCATAGGAGAAGCTGTAGGAATAATAGCTGCACAATCAATAGGTGAACCAGGTACACAGCTTACAATGCGGACATTCCACATGGGAG
>CASTFX010000138.1 GCA_949448405.1 uncultured Clostridia bacterium | reverse complement strand
CCTATTATTAATGCTACTGGTAAGTACCAATGTGCTATAATTCCATTAACTACATTAGAGAACCAAATACTTATTGCTGGAAGCTTTTGCTCTGATCCCATACTTTCATATAGGTTTGATATTGTAGGTAGTGCCACTACTGTACCTACTATTAACATTATTAATAGTAGGAAGAACTGTGCTAAATTAGGTATTAATATACTCTTTAAAGTTTTATTTATAGAATCAGTTTCTTCTAGATATTGTACAGCTTGTTCTAAGGCATTTACTAGATTTCCTGACATTTCTCCAACCTTTATCATATTTATATATAGGTATGGGAAAACATCACCATAGTATTCCATTGTAGAATACATATTCTCTCCGTGCTTCTACCCCTGCTAGTATATCTTCCAAAATTCCTTTAAAAGTATAATTTTCTGTACTATCTATTATTGTGTTTAATGCATGGATATTATTGAAATTTGCCTTTTTTAACAAATAGAAATTTTGTGTAAACACTATAATATCTCTTGATGTTATTCTTTCTGACTTTGTTATATTATGATATAATTTGTCAAAATAAGTTGTTTTAGCTTTTCCTCTATTTACTAGAAGGTTTGTAGTATCAACGTCTTTTAGCAAATCTCCAACACTTCTTGGATTTTTTCTAACTGTTCTTTTTGATTTTGCCCTTTGAAGAGATTTATCTACATTTATAGGAAAAAGATTATTTCTTTTCAACCTTTTAATCGCTGCCTGTTTACTACTTTCTTCTATTGTATTTGTTACTATAACTCCATTGTCGGTTATAGCTTTATATCTGTATATAGGCATTTTCTCTTACCTCCTCTTTTGTTTATAATAATTTATCCTTTTTGATTTTCATTTGCATTATTGTTCTATTTAATATCTCAATATTCTTTTCTTCTATTTGAGATTTTGCTTGGTCTAAAGTTATTTTGTCTTGAACAAATAATTTTGCAAGTGAATTTATTAGACTTATGTTTCCTTTATCTATGTTACTTTGTATTGCGTCTTCAATTTCAGCTGTTCCTAGTTTCTCTTTTCTAATAAGTCCTGCTATTGTATTGTCAACTACCATTACTTCTGGAACAAGTACTAGTTTTCCATCTATTCCTTTTATTAATCTTTGTGATAATACAAGTTTTAATAATGAGCCTAATAAATATTTTATACTAGCTTGATCTCTTATTTCATAGAAATTTATCATTCTATCTAGTGTCTCTGCACAAGATTTAGTATGAAGTGTTCCTATTACTAAATGTCCAGATTCTGCAGTTTCTATTGCTGCATCCATAGTTTCTTTATCTCTTATCTCTCCTATAACTACAATGTCACAATCCTCTCTTAGAGAATTCTTTACACCATCACTATATGAAAGTGAGTCTTTTCCAACTCCTATTTCTTTTTGTACTATAACTGATTTTTTTGATTTATGTCTATACTCTACTGGATTTTCAAGTGTTAATATTTTTTTGTTTTCTACTTCATTTATCTCATTAATTAATGCATTTAATGTTGTTGTTTTACCTGAGTTAGTCTTTCCTGTAACTAATATTAGTCCTTGTGGTTGTGATGCAACTGATCTTACAACCTCTGGTATACCTAAAGTATCATATCTTGGTAAATCGTTTTTAATTAATCTTAGAGTAAAAGTTGGTACATCATTTGAATATGATACATTTACTCTTAGTCTCATATCTCCATATTCATAAGACATATCTAATTTTTTAGTTCTATTAAATACATTATCCTTATCAACATTTCCTCTGATAAAGTAATCATATATTTCACTCATATCTTCTTCTGTTAATATTTCTGATGAGTTAGCTGGAACTAAATCTCTTATAATCCTTAGCATTGGTTTTAATCCACATATTAAGTGAACATCTGATGCGTCTCTTTCTTTAGCTTGATCTAAAATTTCATCTATATGAACCATTTTTATTCCCTCCAAATTTATTTTAATATATACGTAACTTTCTATTTAATTCTTCTAAGTTTGTTAATCCATCAAGCACCTTTTGAATTCCATCTACTATTAATGGTTTATATACGCCTTTCATAGCTTGTTCTTTTATCTGTAAAGTAGACTCTCCTTGTGATATTAGTTCTCTAAGTTCATCATCTAATACCAATATCTCAAATACACCTATTCTATCATAATAGCCAACATTGTTACACTTTTTACAGCCAACAGCATCAAATGTTGTCTTTCCTATTAAATCAAATTTTACTCTATCTTTCTCCTCAATTGAGTGTATAAATTCAAGCTCTTCATCTGTAAATGGTCTTTCTTTTGCACAATGTGGACAAAGTTTTCTTACTAATCTTTGTGAAACTGTTGTTGCAACTGTACTTGCTATATCGTAGTTAGAAACTCCCATTTTTCTAAGTCTTGTTATTACCTCTATGGCATCTATTGTATGGATAGTAGATAATACATAGTGTCCTGTTTGTCCTGCTTGCATTGCAATTTCTGCTGTTT
>CASTFX010000137.1 GCA_949448405.1 uncultured Clostridia bacterium | reverse complement strand
TACTATAAATGGTAGTTCCATTTCTTTTACCTTTGCTTGTCCTTCTGCTCCACCCATCATAAACTGTACTCCAAGTACTGTAGCAACAATTACTGCAATTACCACTCCTGCAGCAAGTAGTATGTTATATAAATATCCTGATACACTCTTTAGCCCTTCTGTATCAATATTTACTTTACCTTGGTCTGCTTGTCCTAAGAAACTTTGACCATCTTTTATTATTTCTGACCAAGCAAATACTTCTGTGTTTATACTAAATAGTAATATAAGGATAATTAGCATTAAAACTACTTTTTCTAATACACTTTTCATAATTCCTTACCTCCTATTTAAACATATTTTTTTCAATTATACAATAGTTTTTTTTAAAATTCAACCTTGTGTTTACTTGTTAAATAAATTATATATTAATCCTGTTATGGAAGATCCTGCAAATAAGAAAAATGCTCCTAGTATGTATGGCCACATAGTTTGCTTGTATTCTGCTTTTTCTTCTACACTTCCTGTTATATATTTTATACCTATTACTGTAAGTATTAGCGTTGACATAGCAATTCCAACTGTCCTAATAACCCATATTACAACATTTCCTATTGGAACTAAACTACTATTGTCTTCGGTATTTTGCTTGTATGCATCTGGATTTGTTAATACATCTAATCCTATTGCTTGTACTTTTAATGTTATACTTGATATTACCATGACTATTAATATCATTGTAATTAATGCTATAATATATTTTTTCATAGTTTAACCTCCTATACATACTAATCTAATCTTATTATACATTATTTTTGTTTCTTTTGCAATTTTTTTGTCATTTTTTTGCAAAAATATTTACTTTCAAAAAAAATAGACGTATGTCTTTTCATACGTCATATATTATCTTATGCTCTCTTTCTAATATATCCTGAATACATTTCTTCTATTTCATGTATGCCAGAAGTGTTTAAAATTTTATCATGCTTATCTAATATTTCTTGTAAGTTTTGGTTAAATTCTGTTATTTCATAGCAATTAATTATTTTAATATCTTTTCTTTTTAACTTTCTTTCTTGTTTTTGCATCCATTTACCTATATTTTTATTTATATAATCTATTCTATCTTTGTTTCCTTCTATTATTATTGTTACTTCTTTTTGATTTTTTGTAGCTTTTTCCATGAATTTTTTGATTTCTCCATATTTTATTAAGCTTCTATTTTTCCAATCTATTTTTAATATATCTTCTTTTATTTTTTCATTTATTTGTATCCTTGATAAAATTTCTTGCATATTTTGTGTTATATTTTTCTCTAATATTGTATTTATAACTTTACCTTCTTCTGTTTTCTCTTCTATAAATGGAAGTAACATGGCAGTTAAGTGCCAATCGCTTACATAAAAACTACATATTTTAAGTTTACTATTTTCCATTTGTTTACCTACCTTTTTTAACTTTTGTTTACTGGTAAATTTTACCATTTATTTTTATGGTTGTCAATATACTTCTTTTTAAATCGTCTTACAGTTTTCGACACTTGATTTATTTTTCTTATTTTAACACTATTCTGATTTATTTTTTCCTTTATAATTAATTTATGTTTTTATTGTATATTATTTCTTATTTTGTTAATACTTCTAATAACAAATTTATTTGGGAGGATGAAATGAAATTATTTAAACGATTTTTAATAATATTTATTCTATTTTTATCTTATACTTTTATTTGTGCCTTTTCATATGCTTCTTCTGTATCTTCTGATATATCAGATAATGTTTTTAGACTTCATATTATTGCAAATAGTGACTCTGAAGAAGATCAGAATTTGAAACTTGTTGTTCGTGATAATATTATAAATTATATGAAGGAGATTTCCTCTGATATTTCTACTAAAGAGGAGGCTATAGATATTATCTCTTCTCATCTTACAGAGTTTCATTATATTGCTACTCAAACTATTAAAGATGCTGGATATGATTATAGTGTAAAATTAAATATTGGTAAATTTGATTTCCCTACTAAGGAATATGGAGATATCTCTCTTCCTGCTGGAATATATGATGCTTTGAGAATTGAAATTGGTGAAGCTAAAGGTCATAATTGGTGGTGTGTAATGTTCCCTACTCTTTGTTTTGTTGACGTAAGTTCTGGCAGCCTTGACGATGATTCTAAAGGTATCTTGGAAAGTAATCTTACTGATGAAGAATTTTCTTTAGTTTCTGAAGATAGTTTTGCTGTTAACCTTAAATTCAAGATTGTTGAATTTTTTGAAGATATAAGAATTTCTTTGGCTAATAGATAATTTCTTTAATAATTTGAATTTAAAATGCTTGCTAATCATAAAATTACATGATAAACTTTATTTGAAAATCAAGTAATGAGAAAGTGAGGTAAGCAGATGAAAGAAATTAGAGTTGCAATCTGTGGTTATGGAAATTTAGGTAAAGGTGTTGAAAAAGCTCTTTTAAATCCTGCAAATAATGATATGAAACTTGTTTCAATTTTTACTAGGAGAAATCCTGAATCAATAACTACC
>CASTFX010000136.1 GCA_949448405.1 uncultured Clostridia bacterium | reverse complement strand
CTAGAGAAGCTTATAAAGAATTCCAGAGAGGTTATAATTTAGTTGTAGACGGAATTTATGGAGCAAAGACAGATAATAAGCTTATCGAAGTAATAAAATACATACAAGGCAAAATGGGAGCTAATCAAGATGGAATTGCAGGAAATGAAACAACAGCTAAATGTAAAGAGTATCAAGCTAAGAATGGACTATCAGCAGACGGAATATGTGGAGAAAAAACAAGAGCTAAATTAAAAGAACTAACTTGGGATGATATTAAATATTTCAAACAATCAGAATTCACTTGCAAATGTGGCTGTGGGCTAAACAATATAGAACTAAAACTTGTAGAGATACTTGACAATATAAGAGAACACTTCGGACAAGCATGTATTGTTACATCAGGAACAAGATGCGCAAAGCATAATAAGAATGTAGGAGGAGTAGCAAATTCAAGGCACTTAAGTGGAAAAGCAGCAGATATAAAAGTTAATGGTGTAAGTGGAACTGAGTTACTTAAGTATACTACTCAATTAAAAAATGAAGGAAAGCTAAGATATACATATAGAATAAGTGGCAGTAATGCTGTTCATGTAGATATAAATTAAATAATAGGAGGACAAGTAATATGAACAAAAACCGTATAACCTTACAGCGCGTACACACACACACACACAAGGGTATTATTAGAAGATAGAAAAGACAGCGAGGTGAACTCGCTATGAAAGTAGAAGAAGTAGAAGATTTGCAAAAGTTGAAACAAGAATTAGCAGAACTTAAAAGTCAAGTAACTACACTTAATTTACTAAGAAATAGGACGTTCATTGAACGAGGTAGATATAATGACGCTGACGTTAATGAAGTGGCTGTATTGCCTGGAGTATATTACTTTGGACTTAGGTGTACTAATTTACCTCCAAATTCTTCAAGCTACTGTAAGATAATTAACTTAGACACAGTCAACAATTATACAGATAGTTTTCAGCTTGGCATAGGTATTATGGGAGGTAAAATTTCCTTCAGGACTAAAAATAATGGCGTTTGGCAGGAATGGAAATTGTTACACTAACATATATATTGACAAATAACACATAAGTTAATATAATAATATCATATACCAACCTAAGACTGGGCTATATGCTCAGTCTTTTACTTGACAATTATTATCACTTATAGTATAATTCAAAGTAAGTTAGATATAAACTCCATTCGTTGGAGCTAAAAAGAAGCTAGGAGATAAAGAGATATTTCCTAGCTTTTATTATTTTTATATTTCCACCATAGTGGATAAGAAGTATGGTATAAGAGTTTTAGAGCATACTAAAGACAAGGTGGAATACATGAGAATAGAGATATTATTAAAAAAGATAAGAGAGGAAAAGGGATATAGCTTAGAACAACTTTCTAGGCTAACAGGAATATCAACTTCACATTTGAATTATATAGAAAGAAATGAGAAAGAACCTAGCCTTACTTATGCTGTTATAATAGCAAAGGCATTAAATATAAAAATAGAAGATTTATATAAAATAGTACAATAATATAATAAATGTACTATTTTTAATTTTTGTAAATAAAAAATAGTAGTTTTGTAAAATATCCACCATAGAGGATAAAATACAATATATTTTCCATGTAGAAGCTTCTAAAATATAATAAGAAATGGAGAACTATAAATGGAAAAAATAATATTAAATGAAATAAAACAAAGAATGAATCTAAAAGAGAAGATTTTAATGCAAATATGGAGAAACATTTTTATAAAAGTATATAAAAAAGGAATAGAAAAAGGGGTTAATTCTATATTGTAAAAGTAATGCAGTAAGTAATGCAGTAGGAGAATTTTCCAGAGTTAATCAAAATTAATGAGAGTGTAAAGAACGTTGATATATCAATAAAAATAGCAATTTGCAAATTAATCAAAATTAATGCAAATTGATTTATCTTGGCCATTGACACCATAACTCAAATATCATTTGAAGATGAAGAATTGTTTTCTTCATTTTCTTTCTTTTTATCTGTAAGTTTAAAAGTATCTTCTAAAACACTAGCAGAAATTTTTTTAGAGTTACTATCTAAATGAGCATATAAGTTTGCAGTAGTAGAAAAATTAGAATGACCAAGCCATTCTTGAATCGATTTCATAGGAATATTTTTAGCAAGTAATAAACTAGCACAAGAATGTCTTAAATCATGAAAACGAATATGTCTCATATTATTTTTATCAAGTAATATACTAAAATGTTGCGTAACATAGTCAGGTCTTACAATATTTCCATCAGGTTTAACAAAAACATAATTCAAATACTTTTTAATATAACTATTACCAAAAGCCTTTTTGAAGGATTGTTGTTTTTCTTTTGCATCTAAAAGCATATTTGCAATATCATCAAATAAAGGCAAAGTTCTATAACTAGACTTGTTTTTTGTTCTATCTTTTCCTTCAATTTTTCTATTATTACCATCTGTATTTGTAATTGTAATAGTGTGTTTAATAGTAATGGTTTTATTTTCAAAATCAAAAGAATCCCATTGTAAACCTAAAACTTCACTTCGTCTTAATCCATAAAAAGCAGTAATCAAAATAATAAGTTCTAGTGGGTCATTTTTAGATATTTTAAATAGCTTATTTAATTCACTTTCATTATAGAAACTATTAATGAATTGTCCGTTTTTTAGGTCTTTGTACTTTATCAGCAG
>CASTFX010000135.1 GCA_949448405.1 uncultured Clostridia bacterium | reverse complement strand
GGCAACAAAAAACGTTGCCCCTCCTAGTTATCCTAAAATACTGTTGAAAATAATTGTGATAATTGCAACCAAAAACATCAAAAGATTTTTCTTACATTCTTTAATCAATTCCACTGTAATCATTACTATTGCAGAAAAGGAAAAACCAGTAAGAAAAGGTCCAAAAGCTTGAACGTTAAAAGAACTTGAAGCAGATACCAATATAAGTAGAGCTGCGATTGGCTCTACAGCGCCAGAGATAATTCCAAGTAAAATCGCTCGCCTCTTGCCATGTCTAGAAACTGCTGGCATTGAAACCACCAGCCCATCAGGGACGTTTTGCAGAGTTATGCTAAAAATCAGTGATAAAGCTTGGACAATTTCTTTGCTTGCTAATGCAATTCCAATGATAATTCCTTCAGGAATATTATGGATCAACATAGCCCAGAATAATTTTGATTTGGTATTTAGAGTTTTTTTGTGAGCTAGGAAATTCATGAAAGCGATGAAAAGAAAACCTGCTAAAATTCCAACAAATAGTGCCTGGTCCCGAATAATCTCGATAGATTCAAGTAACAAACTAAAACAAATTGCCTCGAGTATTCCAGTAGCAACAGCCACTAGAACTTCATCTTGTTTTTCAAATTTGTCATTGAAAATACCCAAGATTGCGCCCAGTGTTGTTCCAACAAGTGGAACGAATGATAAAATAAACAATTTTATCATTGCTATTGCCTCCTCTTTAAAAGTTTTATGAAAAACATTATATCATAAAAAATGTATGAAAGCTAGTAATTCACATAAAAAGTGATAAATATTGCAAAAGAATAATATTTATGCTAAAATATTAAAGCACGTGATAAAAATCATAGACAAGGAGGGTTAGACCGTGCAAGAGTTTCTGGCTGTGGTCGTGGTGGCTATTGCTGTAGGAGTGACATTTATCAAAAGACCGTTCAAGCGTTATGTCATGAAAAAGACTGCCACTAAGAAAAAATAACCCGAGCAACTACAGGGCTGTATAGCCTTGGGGCTTAGCACTTTGCTGAGCCTTTTTTAAAATAAAATAAAATGCTTGCAAAATTTAAGATAATGTTATATAATTCACAAATAGATAGGGGAGTAATTAGCATATAATATGTAGTAAAGTCCAACAACCGATAATAAAATATCTGGACTTACTTTAAATAATGAGACTTATCTGCTCTTTATATATAGGGCAGATAAGTCTTAGTTTTTTACTACAGAGCCATAAAGGGGGAAACATATGGTAGTATCAATTATCTTTATTTTAATAGGTTTTGCTTTTTTGATAAAGGGAGCAGACTTTCTGGTAGAAGGTGCAAGTAATGTATCAAAAAGATTTCACATACCAGAAATAATTATAGGGCTTACAATAGTATCAATAGGAACATCAATGCCAGAGCTATTTGTAAGCATAACTTCGGCAATACAAGGGCGTTCAGATATGGCAATCGGAAATGTAGTGGGAAGTAATGCTTGTAATATGCTTCTTATACTAGGATTATCCGCAATAATTAAGCCAATAGTATTTAAAAGAGAAACAAGACTTATAGAGATACCAATCTGTTTGACTATAACAATAATATTTTTAATCTTAGCAAATTTAAATCAAGACATATCAAGATATGAAGGAATAGGACTTATAGTCTTATTTGCGCTCTTTATAATTTATACAATAGTAATGGCAAAAAAAGGAGAAGACTTTGAAAATAAGAGAGAAGAAAAAGAAGAAGATAAAAAGAAAAAATCAATGTTAAAGGACATTATATATATTGTGATAGGAATAATTGCATTAAAATTCGGAGGAGATTTAACTGTAGATAATTCAGTAAATATTGCAAATATGTTTAATATAAGCGAAAAGATTATAAGTGTAACAATACTTGCAATTGGAACTAGCCTCCCAGAACTTGTAACAAGTGTAACAGCGGCTTTTAAAGGTAAAAGTGACATTGCTATTGGAAATATAATAGGATCAAACATTTTCAATATGCTACTTATAATAGGGGTATCAAGCATTATTAATCCTATTACATATAATCTAACATACAATGTCGAAATGACAATATTAATACTTGGAACAATAATACTTTCAATTTTTCCAATAATACCACCAAAAAATAAAATGGATAGATTGAATGGAATCACTTTTTTAATGCTATATGTTGTATATATAGGACTATTATTTAATATAAAATAATAGAGGATTTTAAAAGCTATTTAAATGGAGGTTTTTATGATATTAGAAATATTCTTAATTGCGATAGGACTTGCAATGGACGCTTTTGCAGTGTCTATATGTAAAGGACTATCGATGAAAAAGATAAGTTTAAAGAAGATGGGAATAATTGCTTTATACTTTGGAGGTTTCCAAGCAGGAATGCCAATAATTGGATACTTTTTAGGAATAGGATTTGAAAGTTTTGTAAAAAGTATAGACCATTGGATAGCATTTGTTCTATTAGGTTTTATAGGTGCAAATATGATTAAAGAAGCTTTTAGTAAAAAGGAAGATGAAGTAAATGACGATATAGGTTTTAAAACTATGATAATACTTGCAATAGCTACAAGTATAGACGCATTAACAATTCGGAATAACCTTTGCATTCTTAGATACTAATATATGGATTTCAGCAGTAGTAATAGGAGTTATAACATTCTTAATGTCAATAATAGGAGTAATAATTGGAAATAAATTTGGAGATAAGTAT
>CASTFX010000134.1 GCA_949448405.1 uncultured Clostridia bacterium | reverse complement strand
AGTTGATAAAAAGATAGACAAGAGGTATGATGAAATAGGCAATCTAATTGGAGGAGTAATAACCTCAGTAGATAAGCAATTTCAGAAAATCAAGCAAGTAATTAATTTCTAAAAACTTTTATTCTAAGCAAAATTTCTTTTGCAATGGGGGCAAAAAAGAAAAGGAGTACCTTATAAATAAGCGCCAAAGATGACGTTTATCTATAAGGTACTTCTATTTTTAATATTTTGTAGAGGTCATACATATATAAGGCTAAGTCTTTCTAAAACTTCTATATTGCAAAAAATAGCAAATAATAGTATAATTAAATATATTATTTTATAAAAAAGGGGAACCTATAATGAATGAAAATTTTAAAGTACTAATAAGTAAAGAAGAATTAGAAAAAAGAATTGCAGAACTAGCAGAACAAATCGATAAAGATTACTTAGGAAGAGAAATTACAATAGTATGTGTAATGAGAGGCGCAGCATTTTTTACAGTTGAACTAACATTAAAAATGAAAACAAAATTAAAATATGAATTCATTACAATATCAAGCTATGAAGGAGAAAATTCAACAGGCGAAGTTATGCTTAGAACAGATTTAAGAGAATCAATAGAAGGAAAAGATGTATTGATAGTTGAAGATATAGTAGACACAGGAAGAAGCATGAAATACTTATTAGAACATTTAAAATCAAAAAATCCAAGAACATTAAAAGTATGTGCATTAGCAAACAAAGCAGAAAGAAGAGAAGTTGAAGTCCCAATAGATTATCTAGGATTCGAAGTTCCAAATAAATATATAGTAGGTTTTGGATTTGACATTGACAATAATTATAGGAATTTACCATATGTAGCAACATTAGAGGGATAATTAGGAAGGATAAAATATGTTTGATATAGAGGAAGAATTAAAAAAACTTCCAGGAAAGCCACGGCGTTTATCTGATGAAAGATAAAGATGACAATATTATATATGTTGGAAAAGCAATATCTTTAAAAAACAGAGTAAGGCAATATTTTAGAAAAAATAATAAAACAGCAAGAATAGAAAAAATGGTCTCTTTGATAGACCATTTTGAATATATTGTGACAGATAATGAAGCAGAGGCTTTAATATTAGAATGTAACTTAATAAAAAAGAATAGACCTAAATTCAATGTGCTTTTAAAAGATGATAAAAGCTATCCATATATAAAAGTGAATATAAAAGAAGAATACCCAAATGTATATATAACTAGAATATTAAGAAATGACGGAGCTAAATACTTTGGACCATACGCAAACCCAGGTAGTGCAAAAGAGATGGTTGATTTTATCAAAAAAAGATTTAAGATAAGACAATGTAAAAACTTTAAATCAAATAAAAGAGTATGCTTAAATTATCATATAGGAAGATGTTTAGGCCCATGTGTAAATAATGTTTCAAAAGAAGAATACATGAAACAGATTTCACAAATTATGATGTTATTAGATGGAAAATTAGACAATATAAGAAAAGAAATAGAAAAAGACATGAAAAAGGCTGCAATAGAGCAAAAATATGAAGAAGCAGCATTTCTTAGAGATAAAATGCTCGCAATAGAAAATATTTCACAAAAACAAAAAGTATCAAATATAAATACAAATGATATAGACGTAATAGGAATAGCAAAAAATGATTTATATGTATGTGTGGAAGTATTCTTTGTACGTGGAAGTAAGATGATAGGAAGAGAACATTACTTTTTTGATGAATTAAAAGATATGAATGAAGAAGAAATACTTTCAGGATTTATAAAACAGTACTATATAGGAAACTCAAATATTCCAAGCAAAATTATGATAGAAGAAGAAATTGAAGAAGAAGAGATAATATCAAATATTCTATCAGAAGCAGCAGGGAAAAAAGTTGAAATAAAATCTCCAAAAAGGGGAGAAAAATTAAGATTTGTAGAGATGGCAAAAAATAATGCAAAAGTTACGTTAGAAAATAATGTACAGGATAAATACGAGATATTAAGCGAGCTAAAGGAAATACTTGATTTGGATAAATTCCCTAAAAAGATAGAAACATTTGACATATCTAATATATCAGGAACAAATATTGTTGCAGGAATGTGTGTACTTCAAGATGGGAGAATTAATAAAGCCTTATCTAGAAGATTTAGGATAAAAACTGTATTTGGACAAGATGACCCTAGGTGCATGGAAGAGGTTATAGAAAGAAGAATAAGACACTCTTTAGAAAATGAAAAAGGTGGGTTTGGAAAGCTCCCAGATTTAATTTTTGTAGATGGAGGCATTACACAAATTAGAGCAGCATTAAATGCTTGTAACAAATGCAATGTAGAAATTCCAATATATGGAATGGTAAAAAATGACAAACACAGAACTAGAGCATTAATAGATACTAAAAAAAGAGAAATTCCACTTTCAGAAAATGCAATGAACCTTATAACTAGATTTCAAGACACTGTACATGATACAGCAATAGAATATCACAGAAAATTAAGAGATAAAGAAATGACAAAATCTAGTCTAGATGATATAAAAGGAATAGGAGATAAAAAGAAAGAATTACTACTTAAAAAATTTGGTAGTGTAGAGAAGATAAAGAATGCAAGCTTAGAAGAAATACAAGAGATTAAGGGAATAAATGAAGAATTAGCGAAAACTATAAAAGAAAACTTAGAAAATTAGCATACAAAACTTGTAATAATACTCCTTACTAGAGAATATATATTGTCTAGGG
>CASTFX010000133.1 GCA_949448405.1 uncultured Clostridia bacterium | reverse complement strand
TTATCTCTAGCTGGAGTAAAAGTATACTTTATCGCTATACTTGTCGTTCAAAGTATACTAATGGGTGCCACTATTGATTATGCCATTCTTTATACAAGCTACTATATTGAAAACAGAAATAAATTAGATATGGTATCTAGGAGTAATACTTTTAACAGCAGGTGTACCAATAATTTTGATAATAATACAACCAGACTATGGAACAGCTATGGCGTTTATTGTAGCAGTATCATTTATGCTATTTGTAGCAGGACTTGATAAAAAATATATAATCGCAGTAATACTAATTGCAGTAATTGCGATTCCAGTTTTGTATATTTTTGTATTACCAAATCATGCTAAGGCCAGAATAGATGTATTCTTAAATCCAGAATTAGACCCAAGAGGATCTGGGTATAACCTAATACAGTCAAAACTTGCAATAGGTTCAGGTAAACTTCTAGGAATGGGAATACTCATGGGAAATCAGACACAACTTCGGATACCTTTATCCAAAAGCAACAGACTTTATATTCTCTGTTATAGGAGAAGAAATGGGATTTATAATTGCAGCACTTGTAATAGTAATATATGTAGTAATGATTACAAAAGCTGTATATGTAGCAAAAACTGCGAAAGACGATATTCGGTCGGATATATAGCAATAGGAATTGTTCGGAATATTAACATTCCACATGTTAGAAAATATAGGTATGACAATGGGACTATTGCCAATAACAGGTGTACCACTTCCATTTGTAAGTTATGGAGGAAGTTCACTAATAACAAATTTCTTATGTATAGGAATATTATTAAATATTAGTGCAAGACGAAAAAAGGCAATATTTATTGACTAGTTTAGAACGGAGAAAGAAATGTATTTAAAAAAATTAAAGATAGGAGAGATAGAACTAGAGAACAATATAATACTTGCACCAATGGCAGGGATAACAGACCTGCCATTTAGATTAATATGCAAAAGCTATGGAGCAGGAGCTGTATGTACAGAAATGGTTAGTGCAAAAGCATTAATGTATGGAGACGAAAAAACAAAACTATTATTACACACTAAAAAAGAAGAAAAACCAGTAGTTGTTCAGATATTTGGAAGCGACATAGAAGCTATGAAAATAGCAAGTAAACAGGTAGAAGACATAGCAGATATTATTGATATAAACATGGGCTGTCCAGCACCAAAAGTTGTAAAAAATGGAGATGGAAGTAAGCTATTATTAAATACAGACCTAGCAGTAAATATAGCAAGAGAAGTGGTAGACACAGTATCAAAGCCTGTGACAGTAAAAATTAGAAAAGGTTGGGATAGGAACAATATTGTATATGAAGAATTAGGAAAAAGACTAGAAGAAGTTCGGAGTAAAAGCAATAACAATTCATCGGAAGAACTAGAGAAGAATACTTTAGCGGAGAGTGTGATTTAGATGCAATAAAAAGATTAAAAGAAACAGTAAGTATTCCAGTAATTGGAAACGGAAATATAAAAAATGAAAAAGACGCATTAAAAATGTTTGAGTATACAAATGTAGATGGAATTATGATAGCAAGAGGAACACTTCGGAAAACCATATATATTCGAAGATATTATAGAATATTTAAAAAACGGAAAAACAGCAAAGAAAAGAGAAAATAAAGAAATACTAGAATTAGTTATAAAGCATATTAACCTAGAGATAGAAGAAAAAGGGGAATATGTAGGAATTAGAGAAATGAGAAAACATATATCTGGATACACAAAAGGAATGCCAAATAGTTCAGTTGTACGTGAATACATAAATAGAATTGAAGATAAAGAAGAGTTAATACAAGCTCTTACAGAATACTTTAAATCATAAACGAATAAATATAAAAAAGAAGGATTATTTAATCCTTCTTTTTTATTGAACAGTAAAAATCACAGAGTTTTACTATTCAATGAAAGTAAAATATATTGGCGAGTATAGTTCGCATGTGTGGTAAATCCGCTGTTGTTCTTAAAGGAGGAAGTTTATGAAAACAAAGTATATTGTGACATTTTTAATTATAGCTGTAATTTGTATTATTATTTTTTCAGCATTTACTTATAAATTATCAAATTCGGGAAATACTATAAATAAGTCAGATGATAATGATATTTTAAATATTAAGTCATATGAAGCTGTCTTAGAAGTAGAAGTTTATAGTAATAAAAATACTAATAAATATGTTATAAAACAAAAATATTATGAGCCGAATATAATAGTACAAGAAGTAATAGAACCAGAGAATATTAAAGGAATGAAAACTATTTTTGATGGAAACAATCTAATATTAGAAAACAAAAATCTAAACTTAAAAACAATTTATGAGGGGTACAATTATATTAAGGGTAATTCAATAAGTCTAATCAGTTTTGTAGAAGAATATAAGAATTCTCAGAGCTTAGAAATGGAAGAAACAGACGAAGAAAAAATAATAAAAATAGAATTAGAAAAAAGTGAAAATAAATATGAAAGATACAAGAAATTATATATCAGCAAAAAGACTAATTTACCAACAAAAATGGAGATTTTGGACGTTAACCAAAATAGGACAGTTTACATATTATATAAAGAGATAAAGATAAATAAAATAAGTAAAGAAGAGGTACTTGCAAACTAAAAGTGTCTTAAAGACTAATAGTTAAAATATATCTGAAAATAAATGTAATAATAGGAGTGAATAAATAATGACGATAAAAAGAGGAGATATGTTTTATGCAGATTTAAGTCCAGTGGTAGGATCAG
>CASTFX010000132.1 GCA_949448405.1 uncultured Clostridia bacterium | reverse complement strand
TACATAGTCATCATCCATCATTCCTGCTTCTTCATCTCCATTTTCCCTTGCTGCTATTTCTTCTTTAAATCTTTCATATTGGTCTACTGGGTCATTTAATTCTGAGAAAGCATTTCCATATTCTCTTCCACAAATAAATCCTTCAAATCTTTCTACAAGTCTTGGGTCTTCTTTTTTCTTTTTGGCAAGTGGTGATATTTCTATTGGATAATCATATATAAATGTTGGTTCAATTAGTGTTTTTTCAACATATTCATCAAAGAATAAACTTATAATATGTCCTCTTGTTTCTTTTCCTTTTGGAATTTCTATATTTCTTTCTTTTGCAACTTTAATTGCTTCTTCGTCAGTATTTATTGTATTAAAGTCTACTCCGCACGCTTCTTTTATACTGTCTATCATTGTTATTCTCTTCCATCTTGTACCTAATTCTAGCTCTGTTCCTTGGTAAGTTATCTTAGTTCCTCCACAAACTCTTTCAGCACATCTTTTAAATATTTCTTCTGTAATATCCATCATGCCATTATAGTCTTCAAATGCTGAATAAAGCTCTATAGAAGTGAATTCTGGGTTATGTCTTATATCCATTCCTTCATTTCTAAATATTCTTCCTATTTCATATACTTTGTCATATCCACCAACTATTAATCTCTTTAGATTAAGCTCTGTTGCAATTCTTAAATACATATCTAAGTCTAAAGTATTATGGTGTGTTATAAATGGTCTTGCTGTTGCTCCTCCTGATATTGTATTTAATATTGGAGTTTCAACTTCTAGATATCCTTTTTCGTCTAATACTTTTCTTATTTCGTTTATTATTTGGCTTCTTTTTATAAATGTGTCTTTTACTTCTGGATTTACTATTAAATCTACATATCTTTGTCTATATCTTAAATCCATATCTTTTAAACCATGGAATTTTTCAGGAAGTGGTCTAAGTGATTTTGAAAGTAAAGTAATTTCTTTAGCATGTACAGAGATTTCTTCTGTTCTAGTTTTAAATACAAAACCTGTTATTCCAATTATATCTCCTACATCATATGTCTTAAATTCTTTATAGCTTTCTTCTCCTAGGTCGTTTGTACTAACATAGCTTTGGATTTTTCCTGTACTATCTTGTATTGTACAAAAAGATGCTTTTCCCATAATTCTTTTAGACATAATCCTTCCTGCAACAGTTACGTCTTTATTTTCTAATTCTTCATAGTTATCTCTTACTTCTTTGCTTGTATGTGTTCTATTATATTTTGTTATTTCAAATGGATTTTTGCCTTTTTTTGTTAGCTCGTCCAATTTTTCTTTTCTAATTTGTATTAGATGATTTACGTCTTGCTCTACTTCAACATTTTCATTTTCGTTCATGATTATTCATCCCCTCTAATTAAAATATCTTATATTATATATCAAAGTAGTATAAAAATCAAGCAATATAGAGCAATTAGGTAGTATTAGATAAATTATTAGATGGTATATTCCCTATATTGATTAGATACTCAAAAAATATTAAAAAATGCCAAAATGAATTATACTTCAAAAAGTACAGTTCATTTTAGCGTTTTCGTTTTATATAATATTTGTTTTTAGTATATTCTTTGAAGAGTGGACGTGCTAATTTCCTCCCCTACGAGCCCCTACATTTGTTTTTGCTTTTATAAGCAATTATTTATATATTTTTTGTTTTTATCTCACAGCTATGCTGTATGGGTCTGTACTTTCTCCTGAGCCTGTTTCTCCTACATTAACTTTTGTTAAGTCAATTTCGATGCATGGGCGTAGTGCATAGCTCCAGCTGCTATTGATGTTATGAGAAGCATACAACATGCCAGCGTTCACGGCACCGCTGTCCACATAGAACAGTTTAAAATAGAACCACCCCTTATTGTCACTGGTACAGCGCGAAGCTAACCAGTACGCAGAGTCTGAAGTTGAACTAGGGCCGTTCGCTTGCCCTGTAGCTAGTGCGTGTTCAACTGTACTTAACGCTTTATATGTGCTTAGTGTATAGCTATACCATGTCCATTTTCCTTTTAGTGTACTTGCTTGTGTTGCTCCGCTATACCAGCTTGTTTGGTCTGATGGTCCTAGTAATGTTCCGTATTTTGTATTTACATATCCTGTTTTCTCATACTGGAATATATTTGGATACCATCTATTAACTGGTGTATACTCTGTACCATATATACTATCTAATGACGTTGATGGCGTTACTCCCATTAGTCCATTTATATCTTCTACTTTTGCATTTCTTCCTGTCGCTCCTACACTACTATTTGAATACAGTATGTTACATGCGTCATTTAGTAATTTTACTCCGTTGTTATACCCATTTGCTCCTTGCAATATTAGATTTCCACTTGGTATTGTCTCTGATACTAATGTTACTTTATCTCCTTCTGCATTCATTATTCTCCATTTTAAGCCTGTATTTCTTGATATTGTTTGTTCTCCATTTCCACTTCTCTCTGCTCCATCTTGCGTTGTACTATATGTTGTTGGATTTGTGTCTGCTGGTTTATAGTCTACATATGCTCCTATTTTATCTTTAAATTGTTCTGATAGTGGTCCTTCTGGCTCTGGTGGTACCTTTCCTCCTAGTATATCCTCTATTTTCTTTACTGTGCTATCTATTAGACTTTCTGTTCCACTCATTATTTCATTTTCTTTTACTGCTTCGCCTACATAATCTGTTGCTCCATTTACTGCATAATCTACTATCTTCGAATTATATACTGCTGATATTGATACTGCTGCAAGTATTACTAAGATGATGATAGTGATTATTAG
>CASTFX010000131.1 GCA_949448405.1 uncultured Clostridia bacterium | reverse complement strand
TTACAATGAATGGAAAAGAATATGAGCTAGTTAGAAATGAAGCAAACCAAAATTTATATGAAATTAAAGTGAATGTAGGGGATATAAGCGGAGTAAAAGAATACAAATTTGAAAAAGCTAATTTAACTAATGGAAAATCAGTAAAATTAGATTATTCTGTAAAAGTAGATGTATTAAAAGAGATTCCAAAGGTTATAAATTGGAGACAATCAGAAGATATAGAAAAATTAGAATTAAACCTTTCTTTTGATATAAAAGACGAAGATAGAGCATTTACATCAGGCACATATACAATTATAGAAAAACAAGAGGGACAAGAAAATACAGAAAATGGAGAAACTGTAACTGATGAAAATTGTATAAAAGCAGGAGAGCTTACATCAGGCTCTAATACTATAAATGTAAAGGTTGAAGAGAATAAAAACTATCAAGTTGATATGTGTATAATGTATAATTTAGATACAGATACATTAGAAAACGAGGAAGACAATCAAGGAAATCAAACTCATAAAGAAGATATAAGTTTAATAGTAGACTATAAGTTTAAGCTATCTGATGTCAAAACATATAGATATAAAGACGGGCAAGAAGAGCAAACAGAAGAATTTAGTGCAGGTGAATATATTACTTTAAAATTTAATAGCACTAATGAAACAATATGTATACCAAAAGAGGCAGTTATTAATGGAAAAACATATGAACTTTTGCAAGAAGGGGATACATACACAGCAATTGTAGACGGATTTGATACAGTAGGAGAAAATATGCTTAAAATGGAATCAGTTATTTTAAGTAATGGAAAAGTAATTGATGTAAGCAAATTTGAAGAAAACAAAGAAATAAAAATTAAAATTACAAAAAATAGTCCAACTATTGCAAGATTTAGAGCAAATGAAGATAAAGAAAACAGCAAATTAGACTCAAATATTTATGTAAAAGATATTGACAATTCAATATCAAAACTTGTTATTAAACTAGATGCTGAAAAAGATGGTATAGAAAGTGAAATAGCAAATGTAGATTTAACAAATAGACTAGTAGAAAGTAATCTTGTAAAAGAAGAGAATGATACGGAAATTGCAAATACATATTATATTAATGCTCTTTTAGATATAAGCAAAGTAAGCATGGTAGATAACTATAAGGTAAAAATATTTGCAAATTATAGTTTAGATGGAAAAAATACAAATACTGATATTTTATTATTAGAAGAAGATTTAGAAGCGTCTCCAGTTGTTCAAATAGAAAATGCAGTAGCATCTAAAGAACATGTAGAAAAAGATGAAAACATAACTTTAAATTACAAAATAGAAACAAATAAAGAAGATAAGGAAATAACACATATTATAGTAAATAACTTACAATGTATTGCAACAAGACATGAAGATAATGATGAAAATGTAACATATTCCGTAACATTGCCAACAGGAAAAGAAGCGGGAATATTAGATTTACATACAACTGAATTTATATTTGAAGGAAATATTAGAGCACAAGTAGATAATCATGTAGAAGTAGATGTATTAAGAGATAAACCAACAAGTGAATCATTTTTACAAACAGATGATATAGTAGGACAAAGTGTTACATTAACAGCTAGAATAGTAGATCCAGATGGAGCATTTATTAGTGGTTCAGCAGACCTTGTAAAAAATAGTACTGACGAAGTTGTTGCAACAAAAGAATTTGATGCAGAACATATTACTTTTACAATTGAAAATATAGAGTTAGAGACAGAGTATACATTAGTTGCAAAAATGACTTATGCAAGAGATGATAAAAAGATAGAACTAGAAACAAACAAATATTATGTGGAAGATGAAATATTTAGAGAAAGACCAATACAATTAATTGCAGATTATGAATTAAATATTAGTAATTTAAAAACATACAGAGAAGATGAAGAAACTGTTTATTTTGAAAGAGGAGAAGAAGCAACAGTAAGTTTAGATAGTACTAACAAAACAAAGTTCTATCCAGTAAAAGCTATTATTAATATAAAAGATAATGCTGGAAAAGAATATGAAAAAGAGTGTGAGTTAGAGAAGGAAGAAAACAACTACAATGCTAATATACCAGTAATATCTACACCAGGACCAAAGACAATTACTATTAAAAAACTAATTTTAAATAACACAAAAGAGTTAGAAGTAAATCAAAACAATGTAACAAGAGTTGGAGTTTTAAAATTAAGACCAACAATTACAGGCTTTGGTTATGAAGAAGATGAAAAAAGCAAGAACATTGATGTGTCATTCTCAGTAAATGATGCAGAAGGAACTATAACTGGTGGAAAAATTATAATACTAGATGAAAACAAAGACAAAGTAAAAGAAGAAGCATTTAACCGTAATTCAAATGGAATTACTTTCCCAAAAGGAATTGGTGAAGAATATGAAATAAAGATACTTGCAGATTATGACCTAGATTCTAACCAAATTACTACAGGGCATAATGAATATAAGGACCAAAACTTACTTACAGAAATAATAAATGTAAGTACAAAGCGTTTATTTGAGGTAAAAGATATAGTAGGAATTAGTGTATATAAGGCTGGAAGCGAAAAAGAAGTAACTAGTATATCGGAAACAGAAATAGCAGATAAAAATAACTTGAAAAATTATATAGTAAAAGTAAAAACAAAAGCGATGCCTACATTTTATGCAGAAGTAGAAGATTGTGAAATAGTAGATGATAAATTGAATTTTATTTTAGACTATGACAATGTTATTCAATACCAAAATGGTAAAAAACAAAGTAAACTAAAAGTAACATATGGTGAAATGATAGATGGAATGGCAAACAA
>CASTFX010000130.1 GCA_949448405.1 uncultured Clostridia bacterium | reverse complement strand
GTATTTCCAAAAAGAGAAATGCCAACAGTACCTATGATAAATAGAGGACCAGAATTATTAGTAAATGTAAGTAATCTTTCACCTTCTTCTTTAGTACAAATACCTTGTTTTCTAAAATTTGTAACAATCTTAGCACCAACAGGATAACCGACTAATGATACCCATAATAAGAGGGAAAGCACCTTCTCCAGGAACATTAAAAATAGGTTTCATTATAAACTTTAGTTTTTTACCAAGATAATCAATTATCGTAGTATGTGATAAAAGCTCACAAGCGATAAAAAACGGTAAAAGAGCTGGAACAACAGAAGTCACCCAAAGAGATAAACCCTCTTTGGATGCTTCTAGATTTTGTCTTGAAAATACAACAAGCCCTATTGCGAATAGCACAAATAATATAGTTAATCCATTATCTTTCAAAGATATAAAAATAAAATTAGTTTTAACAGTTCTACTTTTCATAGATATAATATATGAAAAACATTAAATAAATATGTTACTCACATAAAAAGTCTAATAATTCCAAACGAAACTAAAAGAATACTAGAAATTTTATTCCAAGCTTTATCAGGTATATTAGAGCTTCTGATAATTTTTTTACCAACCAAAATCCCAAATGAAATAAATACTATTTGGAAAATAGCAACCATTATAGGAAAGAAAAAGTTAGAGAAACCACCAATACTACTACCTATACCAACACAGACAGAGTCCAAAGATAAAGCAATACTAAGAGCAAAAGCTTCTTTTAAATCTATTCCGTTTAGAATGATTAAAGTCAAAAGGAATTGGGTCAAAATATATAATTACACCAATCACAATCAAAATTACACTACTAACTATAGTAGTAAAAACTGTAGAAAGAAATGAGCTCAAGAACTCTCCAATAAGCAATGAACAAGCTGTAAAACATATAGACATAATAAATAAAATTCCTTTTGATAAAAAGTTAATTCTTGCGTTTTTTATTCCATATGTAATACCAATTCCAAGAGAATCGATACTAACAGATAAAGCAAGTATTATTGAATTTAACATATACTCCTCCAAATTAACATAAATATCTATATATTTACATAATATGAAAATAAAAGAAAAAATGTAATAGATGAATAAATTAAAAGTAAGGGAATATATATTTATAAAACAAAAGAAAGGAGGCAAGTTTGAAAAATAATCAGCATATTGCGTCGCTATTCTACGAAAGAAAAGCTTCAACGTACATTAGTACGCTTTCAGCATTTCTTTCTTGAATGCCTAGCACTATACTAATTCTTTTCCAAACTTAATTAATAAGAATGGAACATTTAATGTCAAAAGAAGAGCTAAGAAGGAAGCTTAATACAAATTTCGTTAGTGGCTTAACAAAAGAGGAGGTAGAAAAAAGACAAAAAGAATATGGAAAAAATAGACTCGAAGACAAGAAAAAAGAAAATATAATAATAAAATTCTTAAAGCAATTCAACGACTTTATGATACTCATACTAATAATAGCATCAGTAATTTCAGGAGTTATGGCCAAAATTGATGGAACAGGAGATTACATAGAAGCAATAATAATTATTGCAATAGTTATCTTTAACGCAATAATGGGACTAGTTCAAGAAAATAAAGCAGAAAAATCTCTGGAAGCACTTCAGAAAATGTCAGCACCAGTTTGCAAAGTTATAAGAGATGGAAAGCAAGAGATAATTCCAGGAGAAGAGGTAGTTCCAGGAGATATAATCATACTAGAAGCACGGAAACTATGTACCAGCAGATAGTAGATTGATAGAAAGCTATAATTTAAAAATAGATGAAGCAATATTAACAGGGGAAACCATACCAGCATTAAAAGACTCAGAAGCAATGGTAAGTTCAAATATGAGCGAGGCAGACATTTTAAACATGGCATATGCAACAACAATAGTAGTAAATGGACATGCAAAAGCAGTTGTCACAAAAACAGGAATGGAAACAAGAGTGGGAAGTATAGCAAAAATAATAATAACAGACGAAGCACCACAAACACCAATACAAAGGAAATTAGAAGAAGTAGGAAAAACTCTAGGTATAGTATGCCTTATAATATGTTTTGCAATATTTATAATAGGAATATTCAAAAACATATCAATAAAAGAAATGTTTATGACATCAATAGGACTCGCAGTCGCAGCAATACCAGAAGGACTGCCAGCAATAGTAACAATAATGTTATCAATAGGTGTAACTAAAATGGCAAAGAAAAATGCAATAATTAGAAAACTTGCAGCAGTTGAAACATTAGGAAGTAGTAGTATAATTTGCTCAGATAAAACAGGAACATTAACACAAAATAAAATGCAAGTAGTAGAAAGCTATGGAGATACAGAATTTGTTTTAGAACTTGGAACAATGTGTACAGACTGTGAGATTTCTAATAATGAAGTATTAGGAGACCCAACAGAAATTGCAATAGTAAATAAAGCTTTAGAATACGGAATAAGCAAAGAAAAAATGTATCACAATATGGAAAGAATCAACGAAATACCGTTTGACTCAGACAGAAAATTAATGACAACTATACATAAAATGGGAAGTAAATACAGAACAATAACTAAAGGAGCGTTAGACATATTATTAAATCGCTGTACAAAAATATATGATAAAGGAGAAATAAGGATAATTACACAAAAAGACAAAGAAACTATTGTAAATAAAAACTCAAATATGGCAGAAAAAGCATTAAGAGTTTTAGGAGTTGCATATAACGATTTAGAAAATATTCCTAAGAATGTAAATTCAGAAAATACAGAAAATGAATTAATATTTGTAGGATTAATAGGAATGATAGACCCACCAAGAGAAGG
>CASTFX010000129.1 GCA_949448405.1 uncultured Clostridia bacterium | reverse complement strand
AAAGGAATGAAGGCTATAGAAGTTGTAGTTCAAGCGAGTTTAGAAAAAACTTTAAAGAAGAAAAAAAATATGATAAAGAAATAATAGCAGATGAGGTTTTAGATTATATAATAGAAAATAATTTATTTTTAATATAAATTTCAAAAAAATTGACAAAACTGTGTAATTATATGATACAATATGATAGATTTAAAAAATGCCATTTGGCGGACGGAGGTTAATATGGACGAGATAAAATACAAACGTGTTTTATTAAAATTAAGTGGAGAAGCACTTGCAGGAAACAACAAAACAGGAGTATATGCAGATGTAATAGGAAAAATTTGTGATGAAGTTAAAAAAGTAGTAGATTTAGGAGTACAAGTAGGAATAGTGGTAGGAGGCGGAAACTTCTGGAGAGGAAGGTATGGACACCAAATGGAAAGAACAACATCAGACTATATGGGAATGCTTGCAACAACAATGAATGGATTAGCTCTTCAAGATACCCTTGAAGCAAGAGGAGTAAAAACAAGATTACAAACAGCAATAGAAATGAGACAAATAGCTGAACCATATATAAAAAGAAAAGCAATAAAACATTTAGAAAATGGAAGAGTAGTTATATTCTCTTGTGGAACAGGAAATCCATATTTCACAACAGATACAGCAGCAGCTCTAAGAGCAGCAGAAATAGATGCAGAAGTAATATTACTTGCAAAAACAATAGATGGAGTATATTCAGCAGATCCAAAAGTAGACCCTACAGCAATTAAATATGATAAGATATCTTATTTAGATATTCTAAACCAAGATTTAAAAGTTATGGATTCAACAGCAACATCTCTATGTAAAGATAATAATATACCACTTAGAGTATTTGCAATAGAAGACCCAGAAAATATTGTTAGAGTTGTTAAAGGAGAGAATATTGGTACCGTAGTTGAGTAATTTTTAAAATAAACTTCGGCTTTAGCAATACTTGTTTATTTTGAAAATTATAAATAAAGAAAGGAAAATTTAGATATGGATTTTAGTAAAATAGAAGAAAAGATGGATAAGACAATAAGTGTATTACAAGATAATTTTGCAGAAGTTAGAGCAGGTCGTGCAAACCCTGCAATACTTAATAAAGTAAAGGTAGACTATTATGGAGTTCCAACTCCAATAAGCCAAGTAGCGGGAGTATCTATACCAGAAGCAAGGTTAATAGTAATACAACCATGGGATATGAGTATATTAAAAGAAATAGAAAAAGCTATACTTGCATCTGACATAGGAATTACACCAAATAATGATGGAAAAGTTATAAGATTAGCTTTCCCAGAACTTAATGAGGAAAGAAGAAAAGAATTAGTAAAAGATATAAAGAAATCAGCAGAGGAATCAAAAGTTTCTATCCGTTCAATAAGAAGAGATGGAATCGATGAAGCAAAAAAAGAACAAAAAGATGGAAACATGACAGAAGATGACCTAAGAAATGCTGAAACAGAAATCCAAAAATTAACAGACAAAAAGATAGAGAAAATTGATGAAATTTTAAATGCTAAAGAAAAAGAAATAATGACAGTATAAGGGAGAATTAAATGGATTTTAAGGAAGAGCTTAAAAGCTATGTAGAAATTGTAAATAATGAACTAAAAAAATATTTAATAAAAAAAGAATGTCCAGAACAAATTTTAAATTCTTCAATGGAATATAGCTTAATAAGTTCTGCCAAAAGATTAAGACCAATACTTATGATAGAAACCTATAAATTGTTTAAAAAGGATTTTGAAGAAGTATTGCCATTTGCAGTAGCAATGGAAATGATACACAATTTTTCACTTATACATGATGATTTACCAGCAATTGATAATGATGATATAAGGCATCGGAAAATTAACAAACCATAAAAAATTTGGAGAAACAACAGCAATACTTGCAGGTGATGGACTTTTAAATAATGCCTATTTAAGCATAAGCAATGATATGATTAAAGAAGAAGACAGTAGAAAATTAAAATTAAAAGCAAAAGCACTTAATGAACTAGCTTTTGGAACTGATAGAATGATAGCAGGAGAATATGTAGATACAGAATTTGAAGGACAAGAGATTTCAAAGGATTATCTAGAATACATGCATAATAATAAAACAGGAGCACTTATCAAAGCCTCTGTTAGAATAGGCGCAATATTAGCAGGAGCTAGTGAAAGTGATATAAATAAGTTAACAAAATATGCAGAAAAGATAGGGCTAGCATTCCAGATAAGAGATGATATATTATCTGAAATTGGAGATGAAAAGATTATAGGAAAACCTGTTGGAAATGACAGAAGACTTGGCAAAGTAACTTTTGTCACCAAATATGGATTAAAAGAAGCAATGGATACACTTGAAAATATAACAGAAGAAGCTCTAGAGCAACTAAAGGAATATAGAGAAAACGGAGAATTTTTAAGAGAACTTGCATTATATATTAAAAATAGAGAAAAATAAGGAGATACCATGAATACTAGACCAAGACATATAGCAATAATAATGGATGGAAATAGAAGATGGGCAAAAGAGAGGGGATTAAGCACTAAACTTGGACACAAAGAAGGTGCAGAAAATCTAAAAAAACTTACTAGATATGCAAACAAATTAGGAATAGAATACCTTACAGTATATGCTTTTTCTACTGAAAATTGGAAAAGAAGCGAAGAAGAAGTTCGGAACTTTGATGATGCTGTTAAAAAATTATTTAGAAGATTTAACAAAAGCTGCTGATACTGAAAATATTAGAATAAAGTTTTTTGGTCATATAGAAGGACTATCTAATATGTTACAAAAAAGTATAAATAAAGCAATAGAAAAAACCAAGAGTAATACAGGAACAACTCTTTGCATAGCTTTTAACTATGGAGGAAGAGATGAGAAAACTAAAGCAGTCAAAGAGATAGCAG
>CASTFX010000128.1 GCA_949448405.1 uncultured Clostridia bacterium | reverse complement strand
AAAAAATTTAAAAACTTTGTTATTTTTTATTGACAAAACATAGTTAGTCTACGAGTCCCTACATTTGTTTTTTTGCGGACGTGCAATGCACGCCCCTACACATTCTGTATTATTTCTTTTTTGTATGGACAATGCGCATCCCTACATGCATTTTTTCATGGCAAATGTGCATTTATTACATTTTTGTCCATATAATTAACTTTATTCTATCACTAGTGATGATATTTTGCAATATATTTTAATTGCTTTTTTAATCTATTACAATCTTTTTGTATATATTCTTTACAAATTATCTTCCAAATATGTACATAATTGCTTCTAAATAAAATGTTTCTAAAAAATTTCATTTAAAGCAAAAATAGTATAGAAGATATATCTCTTCTATACTACTCGTTAATTCTATTCTACTATATCAACTAAATTGTCTTTTTCCATTCCTTCTAAATTGTAGTATGTGTCTGGAACTAATCCGACAATTACATTTTCTATAAGTACTATTTCATTACTTATGCTATCTTCTATAACGTCATATGGAGTTAGTATACTTACATTGCAAGTTACGTCTAAATATAACCTATGTATTGTCTGATTTATTCCTGCATTTTCAAATTCGCTTCTTACCTTTGTTATAACTGTTCCTGAGGTTGAAATTTTTATCGGAATATTGGGTCCCATACCTGATAGTATCTTAGTTCCTGTTAAACTTCCGAAGTCTTAAGTTCATTGTATTTTCATTTTGCTTTCCAAATTCCTCTTGTATATTTACTGCTACATCAGACGTTATCTCATTTATGACTTTTATATTTGATTTTAGCATAGTTATATTATTATTGTTATCTTTATATATAGTTACCATGTCTTCATAGGCATAATTTGCCATTACTTCTGTTGCCTTTTGATTTGAAACTAGTGTTGCTTCTTTTTTACTTGCGTCTACACATAGTTTATTTATTATTGGGTTTATTCCATCAATAATAATAACCATTGTACTAATTGCTATAATGAAAATTAAGCCTATTTCTAACATTCTCTTTTTCCTAGTACTCATTTTTTTATTTGAAAATCTTTCATAGTACACTTTAGGAAGCGTTATTCTTTTTCTCGAATATATTTTATCCATGTTCTATACTATGATTATACATTTACTTCTGTTCTGCAAATTGAACATTTTGGTATAAATAATTGCATTCCAACATCTATTTTATCTGGATTTTCTATGTTGTTTATTCTAACTATGTCTTCTACTGTACTCTTATATTTTTTAGCAATTTTCCATAATGTATCTCCTGATTTTACAAAGTATATTACCATGCTGTACTGATGATCGTCCCCACCTATAGTTTCTTCTATGTTGTCAATTACATTTACTGTTTCTAAATTATATGAATTTGTACACACTTCTAAATCAACTTTTGCATTTACGTCCATATTGTCTACAGCAAATTCTCTAAACTTTGGTACTACTACTGCACTTACCTTGCTTTCTTGATTTAGTCCTTCTATTTCTTGTGTAAAATCAAATGGTACTTTTCTATTTAGAGTTATAACATTGTCTTCTACATTATTTGTAAGTATAAAGTTCAAGTCTATATCTCCATTAAATTTTACTCTATCTTTTGATACTTCTGTTTCTGCTATTACTGGTTTTACTTGTACGTCACATATTCTTGAAAATTCCTCATCTTCTAATTTTAGTTTTTCTCTAACATTTATTGTATTTTCTGTGTTTCTCATATTTATCATTGTACTAACTCTATTTTCTTTAAATGACAAATTTCTGCTTGGGCTATACATGTCTTGTATTATATTTACTTGTTTGTTTTCAAATACCCTTGCAAAAATTTCAAATTCTATCTCTGCATATATTGAATGTTCTTCTTTGCTATTTGGCTTTATTACAAAATTTTTAAGTTTATATTTTACATCACATATGTTTTCCTCTGATACTCCAACTAAATCTATAAAGCCCATTAAAGGAATTGTTTCTTCTAATGTTTTCATTCTTCCACTTTCGGTTAGATATAGAATTCTCATTTCTATATCAGCTTTTGCAAGTACTTTGTTATAGCTTACTTTTGTATCTTTATTCATTATATTAAAATCTACACTTAGTATTTCTTCTAGTTCATCATTATTATCAATTATTAGTGTTTCTTTTGCCATTGCTTTTGTAGTATTCTGTCCAATCAGTGAATTCATGTTTATCATGCTCATTTGTGATTGTATATCTTCAATATTGACTATTTCTTTTACTATCTCTTCTTTTTCATTTGAAAATACATTTGCATTTACTTCCAACATTGCTTTAATACTTACTTTTCTTCCATTTAGTACTTTACATTCAATATCTTTTATCTTTATTTCCTCGTCTAAAATCATTCTACTTTCTACTCCTGGGAAGTCTAGTATTTCAGTAAAGTCTAAGTTTGTATTAAATCCTCTTACTCTGTTGTTTTCACAATCTGCTAAGTACATAAGATATATATTTACATTTCCATCTATCCTTATTTTTCCTTCTAAAATTTCTTTTTTATATATACAAACTTTTCCTGTCATATTTATAGCATTTAATATGTCAGGCTTTATATCTGGAATTATACTATCTCCCTCAATTGTAATATTGAAATTTCTGCTTCCTACAATTCTGTTTATACATAAGTTTTCTTTCACAGTGTCTATCATAATTTTCCTCCTCGTCTATTTTCTTTTTTATATGTATATGTAGACGAGCAAAAAAAATTCCTAATTTCTTAGGAATTTTTACTTTTTTATTAAAATTTATCATTAATAGATATTAGTTTCATCTTCTTCTGTTTCTTCTAATTTTTTTACTTGCTCTACTTTTGGTGGTATTATTGATGAATAACTTTCTCCATCAAATATTTGTAAATCAATGGTTCTTGTTAATACATCTGTATAACTATAAGTTGCATTTCCTTCTTCCTCATTGT
>CASTFX010000127.1 GCA_949448405.1 uncultured Clostridia bacterium | reverse complement strand
GCCTCATCTACTATATATTGGATAATTGGTTTATCTAAAATTGTTAACATACACTTTGGAACAGATTTGCAAGCAGGTAAAAATCTTGTTGCAAAACCGGCAATTGGTATAACGGCTTTTCTTACGCTCATTACGTTTTCCTCCTTCTTAATAAGGTAAAAATCTCTATTGTATCGATATTTTATACTATAATACCAAATTCGTCAATAGTTTAATTTACATAAAAAATGAAATAAATGTCAAATTAAGAAAACTTTAATGTTCAAAATAATCAAATTTAATAACTTGTAATTTTTTATTTAATATAGTATAATTCCATTTAAAGATATGTGCTCATAGCTCAGCAGGATAGAGCAGTCGCCTCCTAAGCGACCGATGGTGGTTCGAGTCTGCCTGGGCACACCAAAAATAAAAGCAAACCGTTTAACAAGCAAACGGTTTGCTCTTTGCTAGAGTGAGTTTTGATGTTGGTCAGTTAAGTTTCAGCGCTGCGAAAGGCTCTGTACGTAGGAAGCTTCTTCAATGTTTGCACGAGGCAAGATACCTCGTATCTCAAAAGTTTCTGATGGGTCCTGCTGGTCAAAAAAGGACTTCCAACAGGGCGAAGGCGGCTCGACCGCCTTTTCGGGTGCAGGACTGATTGTGATTGTTTTCCATAGGTCAGGCTTAAATTGTACGGGCCCTGACATATCAATACCTCCCTAAAATTCAACTATACCTATTAGGTACTTAACATAAATTATATAATATTCTAATTTGTATGTCAAATAGAGATTAGGATTTACAGTAATTCTAAACATTGAATTGTAGAATTAGATGTTAGTTTTCCCAGATATAACTATATTCCGTAGAATTATTGACAGGAATATGCAGTAATGATAAAATCAATAAAAAATAAATTGGATATTTTGGAGTTAACCTGTAAGTAACAGGAGACAGTTCAAGTCTGCCTAAACAGGCCAAATCATATAAGCTAATGATAAATTAATATAATAGGGAAGGTATTCATGAACGAACTAAAATTAAATGAAAAATTACGATTATTAGCAATAAAAGCAATATTAAAATTAAACCAAATAACACGTAAAAATCAATTGAATTCAAATAAAAATGCTGAAAAGTTTGGACCATTAGAGAATATAACAAAGTATTTAGGAGCAAAAAAAATTTCACTTCAGTTACATGAGAGAGATGAAGAAAAAAAGGCTTATATATTAGCAATAATACAGTTACTAAGGGAGTATGGAATAGATATAGAACTTATAGAATTTGAACAAATATTTACCAATGAGGATATGAGAAATATACAAGAAAAAAATCCAGATACAATTGTAACTCTAAGGTATATGATAGACTCCTACTTCACAGGATGGAATGAAAAAATGGATTACAATATAGGTGAGTACTGTGAAGTTTTAGATAAAACAGAATATTTATGTAAAATAACAAAAGCAAATTTTAGAAATCCAGAAGAACAAGCTATGTTTGTTATAACACAGCTTGCAGATTATATTTCTTATGAAAAAGATTACAAAAGTTTACCAGAAGAACAATTTAAGCAAGTATCTGGACTAAAGGGTGCACTATTAGAAGGAAGAACTGTATGCATAGGATATGCTATGGCATTAGAAAGATGCTTAACAACTTTAGGTATAGAATGTAATATTATGGGAGGCATTGTAAGGGATACAAAACCAGAATATATACCACTAATTCTTTTTTCAGGTGATCATGCATGGAATCAAGTAAGACTAGGAGATAACTGGTATAATGTAGATTTAACTTTTTTTTCAAGCAGTAAAGATTTAAATCATATATTAGTAGATGACGAGACATTTGAAGGACATTAAGTAACCGGAGTGACTAAGACATTTCCGTGTAATAGTACATATAGTAGAAAACAAGAAATATATGATAGTATAAAAAATATAAAAAATGTACTAGCTGGTTATGATTTAGGAAAAAGAGATACAATATTGCAATATAATTTGCCTAGTGTTCGAAATAAAGAAGTAGAAGAAGAAAAGCAAATAAGAGTAAATGATGAAATAAACTATGGTGAGGAGAAATAATAAAGTTAAATTCTTTGTAACAAAATAGGCTGTAAATAAAAATATTTACAAAATACAAAGAGATAAAAGCACTAAATAGGAGAAAATAAATGTCAGAACTAAATACTTCAGAAAAATATATGAAAGAAGCTCTTAAAGAAGCAAAAAAAGCATACAAAAAGTTAGAAGTGCCAGTAGGAGCAATAATTGTAAAAAATGGACAAATAATTGCAAGGGCACACAATTTAAAAGAAGAAAAGAATGATACAACAAAACATGCAGAAATGATTGCAATACAAAAAGCAAGTAAAAAGATAAATGCATGGAGACTAGAAGACTGTGAAATGTATGTTACATTAGAACCATGTACAATGTGTGCAGGCGCCATAATAAATTCTAGAATTAAAAAAGTATATATAGGAACTAAAGACCCAAAATCAGGAGCATGCGGGTCAATATTAAATTTATTTGAAGATTATAAGTTTAATCATAAGGTAGAATATCAAACAAATATTATGCAAAAAGAATGTGAAAAAATATTAAAGGATTTTTTTAAAGAACTAAGAGAATTAAAAAAGAAAGATTAAGGAGGAAGCTATGGAATATTTCAATAAAAGAATAAAAAAAGTAATATGCATTTGTTTAGGGATATTCATAGTTTCACTTATCATAACAATAATTTCACTATTAATTTTAAAATATGAAGTAGAAGGCGAAAACAATATGCCATTTCAATTATCGCAAATTGTTATAGTTAGTAAAGCTGAAGGGATAGAAAGACAGAGTGAAAATGTATGGGATTTTGATTTGGTACAAAATAATGACGTTTACATATATATTGAAAAGAATAAAGGATATAAAGAAACTGAAAGAATAAAAAATATAATAATAAATAATTTCGTAACGAATAAATTACCTTCAAAGGGAACAATAATTAAGTACAGACCT
>CASTFX010000126.1 GCA_949448405.1 uncultured Clostridia bacterium | reverse complement strand
TTGTTTAAATCCAACTGGTTGTTCATCATATACTATTGCATCTGTTGCCCAGCCTAATTTTTTTCCTGCGACTATTCTTTGAAGTGAGAACTCTATATCCTCTGTCAATGTATAAGTTTCCCATCCATTTGGTTTTATAACATCAAATTTTACCATAAATCCTGTTCCATTTATTAATGGAGATAAACCTAAGTTATATCTTGCTAAATGGTAAAATCTATTCATCATCCAATAAAATATAGCATATCCTGAAGTTATCCAGCTATCTGTTGGATTTTTAATATCTCTATATCCTTGAACTACTTCTTCACCTTGACATAGTTTTTTATTCATATTTTTTATAAAGTCTTTATCTACAATATTATCTGCATCAAATACACAAAATGCATCATATTCTGCATTTTCTTCTATTTTTTGCCCTAAGAACCATTGAAGTGCATGACCTTTTGTTTTTCCTTCAGCACTATTTCTTTTATATACAATAGCTCCTGCTTCTTCTGCTATTTCTGCTGTTCTATCTGTACAATTATCTGCTATTACATATATATCAAATAACTCTTTTGGGTAATTTTGATTTTTTAAACTCTCTATTAAATTTTTTACAACAGATTCTTCATTGTGTGCTGGTATTATTGCCATAAATTTATGCACTTTATTTACTAGAAGTGGTTTATCTTTAAGTTTAACTAATGAACATATACTTATAAGTAATTGATATAACCAAAATATTGTTATTATCCATACTATTGCTTGTTGTAATATATACAAATATTCCATTTTACCCTCTCTTCTTTCCTTATCGTTTCTTAAAAAAGCTTATTTCCCTAGTTAAATTTCATATAAATATAGTATAATATATTTACCAAAATATATTATACTATATATTTCCAAAAAAAGCAAATTTTTCTTTATTAAGGTTTTATTAAGATAAAATTATTCTACGTCTTTAGCAGTTAAATTAATTCTTCCTTGATCATCTATCTCATATACTTTAACTTTAACTGTATCTCCTATATGCAATACATCCTCTACTTTATTTACTCTTTCTTTTGAGATTTTTGATATATGAAGTAGACCTTCTTTTCCTCCACCAACATCAACAAATGCTCCAAAGTTCATTATTCTTGTAACTTTTCCATTATATATTCCATCAACTTCGATTTCTCTAACTATTTCGTTAATCATTTCTAGTGCCTTATTTCCACTTTCTGAATCTTGTGAATATATAAATACATTTCCATCTTCTTGTATATCTATTTTTACTCCTGTTTCATCAATGATTTTATTTATCATTTTTCCACCAGGTCCTATTACATCTTTAATTTTATCTAGCTTAATTTTTGTTGTTGTTATTTTTGGTGCATATTTAGATAATTCTTCTCTAGGTTTTGCAATTTGTTTTAACATAATTTCATCTAAAATATATTCTCTTGCTTTCTTTGTTCTGGCAAAAGCTTCTTCTATAATATTATATGTTAAACCATCAATTTTTATATCTACTTGTATTGCAGTTATTCCTTTATGTGTTCCACCTACTTTAAAGTCCATATCTCCAAAGAAATCTTCAATTCCTTGAATATCTGTAAGCATTATATATTTTGAAGAATCTTCACTATCTGTTACAAGTCCTGTTGAAATTCCTGCAACAGGTGCTTTTATTGGTACTCCAGCATCCATAAGTGCTAATGTACTTCCACATATGCTTCCTTGTGAAGTTGAACCATTTGAACTTAATACTTCTGATACTACTCTTATTGCGTAAGGGAAGTCCTCTTCTGTTGGAAGAACTGGTACTAATGCTTTTTCAGCAAGTGCTCCATGTCCTATTTCACGTCTTCCTGGTCCTCTTGAAGTTCTAGCTTCGCCAACACTATATGAAGGGAAATTATATTGATGCATATAACGTTTTTCTTTGTCTTCATCGATTCCATCTAACATTTGTGATTCACTAAGCATTCCAAGTGTTGCAATAGACATAACTTGTGTTTGTCCTCTTGTAAATATAGCACTACCATGTACTCTTGGAAGTATTCCTACTTCGCATGATAATGGTCTTATTTCGTCTATTTTTCTTCCGTCTGGACGTTTATGTTCTTCATAAATCATCTTTCTAACAGATTTTTTCTCAAGCTTATATATGATTTCTCCAATCTCTTGTTTTCTTTCTTCTGCGAATTCTTCTCCGTGTTTTTCTATAACAAATGCTGTAATATCTTCTGTTATTTTGTCTATATTTTCATCTCTTACTTCTTTATCAACAGCTTGTACATCTTGATACATTCTATCTTTAAAATTTTCCTCTATTTCTGTATATAAATCTTCTGAAACTGCAAATGATTTATATTCAAATTTAGTCTTTCCAATTTCTTTTTGAATTTCAGAAATAAATTTACAAATTTTTATTATTTCTTCATGTCCTTTTTTGATAGCTTCTAACATTATATCTTCTGGTATTTCATTTGCTCCAGCTTCTATCATAGTTATTTTTTCTAAAGTTCCTGCAACTGTCAAAACTAAATCTGTTTTTTCTCTTTGAGCAAGAGTTGGATTTATTACAATTTGTCCATCTACATACCCAACATTTACTGCTGCTGTAGGTCCCCCAAATGGGATGTCTGATATTGCAAGCGCTGCTGATGTTCCTATCATAGCTGCAACTTCTGGTGAATTATCTGGTTCTACTGATAATACTGTTGCGATTACACATACATCATTTCTAAAATCTTTTGGGAATAATGGTCTTATTGGTCTATCTATTGCTCTTGATGTAAGTATTGCTTTATCTGCTGGTTTTCCTTCCCTTTTTGTAAATCCTCCTGGTATTTTTCCTACTGAATATAGTTTCTCTTCATAATCTACTGATAATGGGAAGAAATCTATTCCTTCTTTTGGTTCTTTTGATGCTGTAACATTTACCATTACAACTGTCTCTCCATATCTTACCATTACACTACCATTTGCAAGTTCTGCTATCTTGCCATTTTCGATTACTAATTTTCTTCCTGCAAGTTCTGTTTC
>CASTFX010000125.1 GCA_949448405.1 uncultured Clostridia bacterium | reverse complement strand
TATCCCTTTCCTGTTGGAATTATTGCATAGTGATCTGTTATTTTACTGTCATTTATATATTTTGTTTTAATTAGATTTGTAGAATACTTTTCTTCCTTCATCTGCTTTATATATCCTTGTACTTCTTCATCTCTAAATCCTTTTGCTATTCCATTTAAATTTTTAGTTATAACTTTTGCAACTGCTGTAGAAAGTACTCTTGCATCTGTTCTTGGGTATGTTACAAGCTTTTTTTCATATAATTCTTGAATAACTGCCAAAGTTTCGTCTGGCTTTATTTTAAATCTTTTTGTACACTCATTTTGGATTTCTGCTAGATTAAATAATAGCGGTGGATTTTCTTTTGCTTTATTTTTCTTTACTTCTATAATCTTTGCTTTTTTACCTTCAAATGAAGTTATGAATTCTTTTGCTTCATTTTCTTTTCTAAATCCACTATCATTATATAGTTTAGGAGAATTAAACATTACTGACTTTTCGTTAACTTTCCATTCTGATTTAAAAGTTTTATCTTCTCCAAATTCTCCAATTATTTTATAATATGGTGTTTTTACAAAATTTCTTATTTCTCTTTCTCTTGATACTACCATACCAAGCACACATGTCATAACTCTTCCAACTGATATGGATATTTTCTCTTCATTTATTTGTTTTGCAACTCTTCTTCCATATATTATCGATAAAAGTCTTGAAAAATTTATTCCTATTAAGTAGTCTTCTTTTGCTCTTAGATATGCCGAATCTGAAAGACTATTATATTCTTCTAGGTCTTTTGCTTCTTTTATTCCTCTTTTTATTTCTTCCTCTGTTTGTGAATCTATCCATACTCTTTTTCTTGACTTGTCTTTAATCCCTACTTCTTGTTCAACTAATCTATATATGTATTCTCCTTCTCGCCCAGAGTCAGTAGATACATATATTGTGTCTACATCTTCTCTTTGCAAAAGAGATTTTATTATATTAAATTGTTTTTCTACACTTGGGATTACTTCATATTTATATTCTTTTGGCAAAAATGGAAGAGTATCTAATCTCCAAAATTTCAGCTTTTCATCATATTTTTCTGGGTATGACATAGTAACCAGGTGTCCTACACACCAGGTTACTATCCATTCTTCTGATTCTAAATATCCATTTTTATTTGCCCCATTAATTCCGAAGTACCTTCGCAAATTCTCTTGCAACTGAAGGTTTTTCTGTTATTAGTATTTTCTTTGACATGATTTTTCCCTTAATCTATGTTTCTTTTATTTCTTCTTTGTAACTTATATAATCATTTATTAGTAGTTTTATTATTGCAATAATTGGAACAGCTAAAAACATTCCTATTATTCCAAAATATGAACCTATAATTGTAACTGAAAAAATTATTAGTATTGGACTAATCTTTAGAGATGTTCCTGTTATCTTTGGATTTATTATATTTGCGTCAATTTGTTGAAGTATTGTAACTATAACTAGCATCCATATAGCTTGATATAGTCCACCTGTAAGTAAAGTAATAAGTGCTGCTAATGCTACTGCAATTATTGCTCCTAGATATGGTATTAAATTAAATAGTCCTATCATAAATCCAAGTAGTATTGCATATTTTACTCCAAGTATTGACATTGCAATTGAAGTTAATATTCCTACTACAACTCCGTCTAGCAATTGACTTGATATAAATCTAAAAAATATTGTGTTTGATTCTCTAAAATATTTACCTATTTTGTTATATGCTTTTATATTAAATATTGCTCCACAAAGTCTTTTTGCAAATGTTACAATTTCTGTTCTTTCTGCTAAAAGATAAATTGATACAATTATTGTTACAAATACATCAAATATTGTTGTTGCAACACCTATTATTCCTTTTGCGTATTCTGTTATTCTCTCAAAATTCAAATAGTCTTCAATCTTTATTGTATTTAAACCTTGTATTATTGAATTTAAACTCTCTTTATTTACTATTGAATCTTCTGGTAATTCATTTATTTTTTTCATTGCTGCACTATAATATTCTGGAAGTGCTCCTGTAAGTTCCATTATGCTCTCATACACACTAGGTACTACAAATTGAACTATTGCAACCATTAAAAGTATTGCAACTAAATAAACTATAAATATTGATAACCATCTAGCTTTTTTCTTTAATATTTTTAGTTTTGATTTTTGAAATGCTATTTCTAACTTTTTGCATGGTAGATAAAATAAGTACGCTAGTAATAGCGCCATAATAAACGGCATAAGTATACTTATTAATTCTCCTATCCATTCTGTTATTTCTCCAAAATTATCTAATAGTTTATATGCGCATATTAAAACTAATGCAAACATAAACCATGCTAACCATTTTTTCCATTCATGTGTTCCTTTTTGCATAAATTCCTCCTTAAAATTTTATATCTATCCCAACTGGACAATGATCACTTCCAAGTATTTTATCATAAATATATGCCTCTTGTATAGTGTTTTCAATAGATTTTGATACAATAAAGTAGTCTATTCTCCATCCTATATTTCTTTCTCTTGATGATGCAAAATATGACCACCAAGAATAACTATCTGTTTTATCAGGATATAAATATCTAAAAGTGTCTGTAAAACCTGCATTTAGAAGTTCTGTCATCTTTCCTCTTTCTTCATCTGTAAATCCAGCATTACCTCTATTTGATTTTGGATTTTTTAAATCTATTTCTTTATGTGCTACATTTAGGTCTCCACAAAGTACTACTGGTTTATTTTCATTTAACTTTAAAAGATATTTTCTAAATTCATCTTCCCATATCATCCTATAGTCTAATCTCTCTAACTCCCTTTTTGCATTTGGTGTATAGCAATTTACTAAATAGAACTTATCAAACTCTAGAGTTATTACTCTTCCTTCTTGGTCATGTTCTTCTATGCCTATTCCATATGTTACAGTGATTGGTTTTATCTTTGTGAACACTGCTGTTCCTGAATATCCTTTTTTTACTGCACTATTAAAATACATCTCATATCCACTAGCAAAGTTTATCTCTGCTTGTCCTTCTTGCATTTTTGTTTCTTGTATACAAAATACATCTGCGTTTATTTCTTTAAAGAAATCTTGAAATCCTTTTTTCATAACTGCTCTTAATCCATTTACATTCCATGAAACTAACTTCATTTTATTTTCCTCCTAAGTTTCAAAAAGAGTAAAGACATAGCCCTTA
>CASTFX010000124.1 GCA_949448405.1 uncultured Clostridia bacterium | reverse complement strand
GAATAGATTTATCAAAGAAATCTACTAAATCAGGTGCATACAGCTTTGAAAATGTTATATCATCAGATAAAGAAACTGGAAAAGTAGTTAAATTATATGATAATAGAAGAGCAGACCCAATGTTAATATGTGGTTCATCAGGAATGGGAAAAACAGCACTTTTAATGGAACCTATGATGGCACGTGATTTAGAGAAAAAATATTTCTTCAAAGAAGCTGCCAAAGAAATGGGATTTACAGCATTAAAGACAGGTCTTGCAAATTTGAACTGTCCATATGCAAATGATTATATAAATGAAAACTTTACATTAGATATGATAGAACCAATACCAGGAAAAGAAAAATTATATAAAGCATACTTAAATAAAATGATATACTATGAAGGACCAAAAAATATATACAAGAATTTAGGATTAACATATATTTCTCCAGATTATGAATCAACAGAAAGAATGATAGAAGTTGTTAGAAACTTTAATTTCAAGTTAAATATAGTAGATCCAAACAATGCAAATTCAATTGGAATAAATCCATTTTCTTATGGAACGCCAGGAGAAATTGCAGCAGTTATATCTTCAATACTTAATGTAACATATTCAACTACACGTCCAGCAGAAGAAGAAGTATATTTCCAAAACTCAGCAGCACAAGCAGTAGAGAATTTAACAATACTTCTTTCTGAAATGTATCCAAGATTAAATGGTGGAGTATTACCAAATCTAGAAGATATGTTAGATATGTTAAATGATTTTGATTTAGTTGCAGATATGTGTAAAGAAGCTGAAAAAGATTCAGAAATAGCAAGAAATCTTAAGCTATCAATAGGATATTTCAAAAAGCATTTTTATCCAGAAGGAGTAATGAGAAGAGATACAGAAAAGTTTGTACATACAGCAATAACTCAATTAGATGCACTACTTAGAATACCAGGAGTTAAAAATATCCTATGTAATAGAACAAATAACATAAACTTTGACAAAGCATTAGCCGATGGAGAAGTTACAATAGTATGTACAAGAAGAGGAGACTTAGGAGGAATGCTTCAGAAGGCATTTGGATTATTCTTCTTGCTATCAATGCAACGTTCAGTATTAATAAGACCTGGAAATGAAGACTCAAGAATACCACATTTACTATATGTTGATGAATATCCAGAATTTTTATGTGATGCAACACTTGGAATGATAACTTTATATAGGAAGTACAAAGTAGGAACAATAATAACAGCACAAAATCTAGAACAATTAAATGCAACAGCAACCTCAAGAAGAACAATAATTGCCAACTGTATAGCAAAAATCGTAGTTGGAAATATAGCACCAGAAGAATTACAATTCTGGGTTGATGAGTTTGGAGCTAGAAGAATGTGGGTATATTCACAAGATATGAGCATAAAAGCAGAAGGAAAGGGCGATCAATTCTTACTTGGAAATTCTTCAGCAAAAGATGTATCATATGGAGATTACAAAGGAGTTAAATGGGCATATAAGAACTGGTTTGAGCCTGCAAAACTTCAAAATCAGCTTACATTCAAATGGTGTGCTTTTAAATATAAAGATGATAAAGGAAAGAGTTTCACTGGACTTGCAGCACTAGACTTTATGCCATCAAAATTTAAAGAACCACATAAATCAAAAACATTTGATTTTACAAAATATCAAAGTGGAATAGTAAGTGAAAGTGGAGTAAAGACTTCAAATAAAAAATCAGGATTTAATCCAAAGAACATAGATTTTGATTCATTTGATGAAAGTAAAGACATAGAACCAATACAAACAGATACAACTGATTCAAACTATTTGTTTAACAATGAAGACGCAATAATATATGATATACATAGAGATACTAAAAAAGAATAAATGTATAGAAAAAATAGAATTGTCATGTAGCTGGCCAATTGTCAGCTACATGGCAATTCTGTTTTTTATCTAATTATAATTACTGTCACAGGACCAATTAAAGCAACCAAGGATAATATGCCGAATAATGATACCAGCAACTTTATTAGAATTATCATTAAATTCATAAATTGCATATCCAATAGTTTTAAAAAAAGCAAATATACTCAAAAATATTACAATTAAAATCATAAAAACCTCCAAGATACTTAAGAAATTAAATAACTAGATATTACATTAACTTCAGCATTTACAGTAAAAAATGAATTCCTATAATTATCTAGCCAGTCATAAGAAATCCAGTCATTCCAAGTATAAAAATATTTAACAGCATACCTACCAAAAAGAGCAATATCTGAGTTAAAATCCTTAGAGGTTTTATATAAATAGTTTTCCAATTCAGATTTTAAATATGAAGCAGCATATGTTTCAATTAATTTTAAATTATCATCTTCAAAATAATTTGAATGTTTATTTGCAGATAAAATTCTTGCATTTAATTGAACATTAGTTGTTATAGATGGAGCACCATTTACAAAGTCAACTTTATTTTTTGTATTTCCATCTAAAGTCATATACAAATCTAAAGGAATATCCTCATCAAAAGGACTAGGAATTGTAAATACACATTCATCCATTTTATTTGTAACTATTAGATGGCAGATAGTTTCATTTGCTGTAAGTTCTCCGAACTAGAGAATCACCTTTAAAAACAGCAAGTCCTACAACATCAATTGTAGAAGAACTAGAATCATTTTGGGTACTAGAAGTAGTTTCTCCTGCAATCGTATCAGTAGATGGTGCAGAATTAGAAGCTAAATCACCAATAGAAGTAACAGAACCGAAGAATTGCAGTTGGTTCACCATAAGTATCTGTAAGTCTATTAAAAAGGTCAGATATAGTAACATTTGAGGTAAACGAGGTACTCTTACTAGAAGTTGCAATTATTTCATAGTATTTAGCAGTAATGCTTTCAAGTTCAGATTTAGAATTTGACAAAAAGTCATATGAAGAAGAACGGGAAACTATCACATTACAGTCAGGTCTAACCTCAACATTATTTATCAAAGTGTAAATGATATTCGAAACTCCGAAGAGAAGCGATTTCTTCAGATAGAACTAAAACTTTGCAATGAGAAAGATCTAGTTTTTTACTGATATATCCGGTTTGCAAGATTTATAGCAGCCTCAACAGACTGAGCTTCTATTGTGTCAATAACTGTATCAGAAGAATCCGAAGAAGAACCGTTCACTATTAGAGCCAGTTTTTGCTGGAATAGAAAGCTGGAAGCTTACTTTTAGGTCACTTGCATCACCGTACATCAATACCGAATTGCTACCACATAAGC
>CASTFX010000123.1 GCA_949448405.1 uncultured Clostridia bacterium | reverse complement strand
TACTTTGTGTGTTATTTCCATTACATGGTAATAAATATTTATTTGCTACATATCCTTTTGTTCCATTTGATAATTCTACATGTGCCCAATCATATCCATCTGAGTTTGCACAATTAAATTCTAAAACTTTTACAATTTCATTTTTTGAAAGTGTTGTTACTTTACTTGCTTTAGTTGTTGGTTGACTTCTTAAACTTACTCCTGTTCCATTTACAAAATATGAATTCGAATTGCTTCCATCTATTGTACCTGGTAATCCATTTAATGCTGGCATATCATTATATACTGGTATTACAAAGTTTAATGCTGCATCTAAAATATTGTTTTTTGCATATGTATTATATAAATTCTTTGCTTGGCTTGATGGATCTTGTACATTTGTCATATATTGATGCCAAAATGTTCCAGTTTTTGGGTCATCTACAACATCAAATTTATAAAAATATGCTGTATCTTGTCCTACATTTATGTATGAATCAGCAAGATATCTTGATCCTTCTACTATTGAAATATATTGATTATTCCATCCTAATTCTTTTGCCTTTTTTAAGCCATTTTCTATTGCATTTCCTTCGTCGTATGCTCCTATGTTAAAGAAGTTGTAGTATCCTTCATATCCTGGATAAGTTCCAGAAGTTGAGTTACTTCCATTTCTTGATACTTCTTGTATTATTTTTATTGCTATACTATATGGACTTATCTTTGTTTCTTTTGCTGCTTCCATTATTATTTCTGAATATTTCATTGTCCTTTGAGTACCATTTAAATTAAATGTTATACTCTTATCCATAAATGTACCTTTTATAATGCTTTCTACTCCTGCTTGATTATGTACTGAAGAATTGTAAGACATATCTAAAAATTGAAATACTCCTGTTTCAGTCATAAAATTTCTTGGGTCTGCATAATATGCAATTATATCTCTTGAAGCACATACATATCCACTTGCTTCTTTTCCACAGCTACACTTCCATGAATCTGGCGAAGATTTGTGTACAGTGTTTCTAAAATGTGTTGCCGTTTCCTTTTCTATAAATTCATTCCAACTCATACCTGTATAAAAAGCTGTAAAATTCCATTTTGGATGTAGTTCTGATAATTTTTTTAAATAGCTTTGATAATTTTGTGGAAATTGTGATATTCCACTTTTTTCATATTGTGTATAAGTTGCTGCTTGTACTTTATTTACTATTACTATATTAAAAATCATTGCTAGAATTACAACTAGAACTAATTGGATAGACAACACTTTAGTCATAAATTTTTTTATCGTTCTCATTTGTTCTCCCTCTCTTTGATTAATAATTTGTAAATATAGTATAACATTTTGTGTCGATTTAAGTCAATTCTTTTTGTATAAATGTAATGAAACTGTAATATTGGGAAAACAAGTAAAAACAAGTCGATTTTAACAATTATTATTTCTTAATTTTATTTCTCTCCTCCTCAAATAAATCATATAGTATGCTAATGCTATTTGTATAATCATAAATAGTGCAGATAGTCCAAACATATATATCAATTAGGTTTTATTTTCCTTTATTTTTTTGCTCAATTCCTAGTATTGCTTCATAGTGTTCAATCTCCACTTTTTTTGCCCTAATCATGGCTTCATTTTCTCCATTTATGAATGCTTTTAAATCTTCTTTCGCTCTTTCTAATCGCTTTCTTATATCCACTAGATGTTCTTCATTTTTAGCCCTCAATTCTCTATATGTTTGCAACATTTTATCTTTAATTTCTTTTTGAGCAGGAGCATGTTCTAAGAATTGTTCAAAATCTTTATTTAGCAATCTGAATATATTTCCGTAACTATCGCGAGGACAAAATCCTAGTTCTTCTGCTATATCTTCAGATATGCCACTTCCTTCTAAGTCTACCCAAATTGCTGAGGCTAAGTACTTTAGATTACCTGGATATAAAAAAAAATTTATCATTCTTTTTAATACTTCTTTTTTATCGCCAGTAAATACTTTTCCTGCTTCTCCAAAGTGCACTCTATTAATGACTATATATGCTTTGTTGGGTGGTAAATAAATTTCAGCATCTGATATTTTTCTATCGTTATCATCAAAAAAAATAATACCTTGCATATCATCAAGTTCTTCTAAATCATTGCTTCTAAATTTAACACTATTTGCATTTAGTTTATTCCATTCTCTTGTTTGTTCTTCTTCAAATACAGCTTTCATAAGCTTCCTCCTCATTTTTAGCATTAAGTATTCCTTCATTTTTTAAGATATTTATTGTATCATACAAATTCATATTTGTCTTGTTATTTAGTCTCATTTAATGTATTTATTATGTAGGAAAAAGCCAACACTTTTATATGTTGACTTTTAGTTATCCTATTTAATTTTTGTTTTTATATTATATATCTCTCAGTCCATGTATTTTTACTCATTTCTTCCACAACAATTCTTGTATTTCTTCCCACTTCCACAAGGGCAAAGGTCATTTCTTCCAACATCTGGTCCATTTTTTACAACTGTTTGATTTACCTTTGGTGCTTCTTCTCTATTATCATTAGGCGCCTTTGAGCTTTCAAAATTTATACTATTTAATGCTTCTTGTGCAGCTCTAGTTATCTGCACTGTTTGTTCTCTTTTTATTTCTTCTCTTTTTTGTATATGTAAAATTAACTTAACTACGTCTAACTTAATATTTGCAACCATTTCATCAAACATATCAAATCCTTCTACTCTATATTGGTCAACAGGATTTTTTTGTCCATATGCTCTAAGACCTATACCATTTTTTAGTTCATCCATTGCATCTATATGGTCCATCCACTTTTGGTCTACAACTTTTAGCATAACTACTCTTTCAAATTCTCTTAACTCTTGTTCTCCTATTTCTTTCTCTTTATCTTCATATATTTGAAGAGCTTGTGATTTTATCATATTTTTCAATTCAGCTGGTTTTGTATTATTAACAGCATCTTGTACATCAATTCCGAAAATATTTTTTATTTCTTGTACAAAAGCTTCACTATTTGCTTCTCCATCATTTGCATGTAATTCAACAAGTTCATCAGCTGTGCTTTCTATCATAGAAGTTATATTTTCTTTTAGATTTTTACCATCTAGTACTTCTTTTCTTTGTTTATATATTATTTCCCTTTGTACATTCATAACATCATCATATTGAAGTACATTTTTACGAATGCTGAAGTTTCTTCCCTCTACTCTTTTTTGTGCTCTCTCTACTGCATTAGAAATCATTTTAGATTCAATTGGGATATTCTCATCTGCTCC
>CASTFX010000122.1 GCA_949448405.1 uncultured Clostridia bacterium | reverse complement strand
GGGTATATGTATATACTTGTATCTTCCTCACAGACATGAACCATTCCATTTTCATCTGATATACTTTCTAATACTCTACAAGAAGTTGTCCCAACAGATATAACTCTTTTCCCGTTTTTCTTTGTCTCGTTAATCTTATCTACATCTTCTTGTTTTATATAAAAATGTTCTGAATGCATTTCATGTTCTTCTACATTTTCCTCTTTTACTGGTCTGAAAGTTCCAATACCTACATGCAGAGTAACTCTTGCAACTTTTACACCTTTTTCTTCTATTTTATTTAATAGTTCTTTTGTAAAATGAAGTCCAGCAGTAGGTGCAGCAGCAGAGCCTTCATATTTTGCATATATAGTCTGATATCTATCTCTTTCTTTTAATTCTTCATGTATGTATGGAGGAAGCGGCATAAGTCCTATTTTATCTAGGATTTCATTAAATATTCCATTATAATTAAATTTAACCTTTCTTGTCCCACCTGGTAATACTTCTAAAACCTCTGCTTCCAATATTTTTGGTTCTCCAAAATATACTTTTGTCCCTGGCTTTAGTTTGTTTCCTGGTCTTACAATACTTTCCCAAGTATCTCCTTCTAATTGTTTTAACAAAAGGAATTCTACATTTGCTCCTGTCTCTTTTTTTCCATATAGTCTTGCTGGAATTACCTTTGTATTATTTATAACTAGGCAGTCTCCTTCTTCTAAGTAATCTATAACATCTGTAAATATTTTACTTCCATCTATTGTTTTATCTTTTCTATTTACTACCATAAGTCTCGACATATCTCTTTTTTCTATTGGTGTTTGTGCAATTAGCTCTTCTGGTAATTCATAATTAAAGTCCTCTACTTTCACGTCTATTCCTCCAACTTATAATCCTCTTTAGGATTATTGTATACTTTTTCTAATATTTCTTTTATTTCATCATATCTTTTTATTACAGCATTTGGTGTACTTTTTTCTATATATTCCCTATCATCACTTAAAAAAGCTTCTCTAATTTTAGTTGAAGATACTGCATTAAACATATTATTTCTCTCAAATAATCTAAATGTAATTCTTTCTCTTAAACTATCTTCAAACCATTTTTCTATAATCTCTTTATCATCTGAAAAATATATAGAAAATCTCTTTTGCTCTCCAAGTGATACTATATTGTAATACAGATATCTTCCCCATTCTACATTTGAAGCTATATCTGTTTCCATTGACCAATCTGGAAGTTCTGATATAATTATTTTTTCCTTATAGTTTATCCCTAATTTTTCTTCTAATGCTTCTTCTAATATCTCTTTTCTTAGTTTTACATCTAACGGATTTCTAATAGTACCATTTTTGTTTTTGCTTCCTATTAAAATTATTATTTTATCGTTTTCGTTTAATGCTTTTTCTATAATTCCTAAATGTCCTATATGCAATGGCTGTATCCTAGATAAAAATACTCCAATTTTCTCTTTCATTTCAATTCTTCCCTTATATTAGTTTCACTATATCATTATACATAACAAATATTGATAAACCTATAATAAATGCAAATCCTGCCATTTGTATTTTTAGTGAAGTATTTTCTTTTAGTGGTTTTCTCTTTATCCATTCTATTATATATATAAGTAGTTTTCCTCCATCTAATGGTGGAATTGGTATTAAGTTAGTTATTCCAAGTGATAGTGAAATAACAGATAATAAATATACGAAATCTGTAAATCCTGATGTTTGAGATACAATAGTTGCAATCCCTACTGGTCCTGCTAAATCTTCTACTGTAGTTCCTCCTGTAAATAACATTTTTATGCTTTCTCCAAGAATTCCTAAAAAGTTTACTGTACTTGATAGAGCTATTTTAATATCATATATAAAAGTAATTAATAGGAAATATACAAGTATTCCAAATATAATATTAACAATTGCTCCTGCTGAAACAATTGCAAATTTTTTTAATATTCCTGCTTTACTAAAAGAACCTTCTTCACTTGAAGGCTCCTCCTCTCCTTCCATGCTTACATATCCACCAAGTGGTATTAATCTTATAGAATATTTTGTTTCTCCTTTTTGTTTACTCCAAAGTTGCTTTCCAAACCCAATTGAAAATTCATTTACTCTAACTTTGCAAAGTTTAGCTACAATAAAGTGTCCACCTTCATGAATAATTACTAATATTCCAAGCATTATTAAAGTTTTTATTATTGTAAGGATTACTCCTATCATTCAAAATTCCTCCTTAAAGGTTCATAAGTAGAATATATGCAACAGGTGCAATAAATAATATACTGTCTATTCTATCTAATAATCCTCCGATGTCCTGGTATTAAATTACTATAATCTTTAATATCATTGTATCTTTTTATACTAGAAGCTGCAAAATCGCCTACTTGACCAACTGCACTAAGAACTAGTGATATAAGTATAATATATATATATGATATATTAGTATAGAAATATGTATTGCAAATAACTGTATATATAACAGATAATATCATAGCTCCTATAGCACCAGATATACAGCCTTCTATTGATTTATTTGGACTTATTACACTAAATTTGTGTTTTTTAGTATTGAAGAATTTACCTGCAAGATATGCAAAAATATCTGTTCCCCAGCCACATAGTACTACATACCAAATTAGGATTTCTCCATTCTTTTGAGCGTATATGATTGGCATAAACATTATCAATACTGGTATATATAATATACCAAACATTGTAACTGCTCCATCTATTATATTTGTCTTCATTCCTGAATTTAAAACATGGAAAAATATAACAAATACAGAAAATATAACTAAACAGAACATCATATTAATCATATCTGTATCAACATCTAAAAGTGTAGATTCTAAATGTAAAAATCTAAAAACTGCTATACTAATTGCTGCTAAGTATCCTATCCATTTAATAGGCTTAGCTTTTTTACTTGCTTGAAATGCATTAAAATATTCTTGTATCGCAATTACAGCAACTATTGCAAAAAATATATCTATAACCGTATTATTTCCAAATACTAAAATTGCAACAATTATTGGAAATCCTAATACTGTTGTTAATACTCTTTTAATATCCATAGAAATCTATTTACCTCCATATTTTCTATTCCTTTTTTCGTATGTTTCTATTGCTTCATCTAAATCTTTTTCTGAGAAGTCTGGCCAATATTTATTCACAAATACAAATTCTGTGTAAACTAATTGCCAGGGTAGGAAATTACTTAATCTAATTTCTCCGCTTGTTCTAATTAAAAGGTCTGGATCTGGTTCATCTTTTGTATATAAATAATTTGATACTAATCCCTCGTTTATATTTTTAATATCTAATTTATTATTTTTAACATCTTCTGCTATC
>CASTFX010000121.1 GCA_949448405.1 uncultured Clostridia bacterium | reverse complement strand
AAACCTCCTTTATACTATTTATGACTTTAACATTTATGGCTTTGTCACAAAATTTTGCAAAAAATAATTACAATTTACAACTAAATAAATTAAAAGTTGTAAATTGTAATATACAAAGTATTATGTTTTTTATTCGTCCATATCATAATCGTCTAAAAAACTATGGTAATAGTCTTTTTGTCTATATGATATAATTGTGTCTAGATTTACATTTTGTGCACTTCTAAAAATATTTGTATCTATGTACTTGTTTTTTGCTCTTAGTTCTTTTATTAGTCTTTTTACTTCTTCTCTTTTTGAACCTTCTTCACTTTCACATGAATTTTTTTCTGCAATTTTGCATGCACATTTTATAAACTCTAATTCGTTTTTGTTCATCCAGCTTATTATGTCCGCTTCTTTTACATAATAAAGTGGTCTAATGAGTTCCATTCCTGGATGAAATGTACTATGTAGTTTTGGCATCATTGTTTGCATCTGTGCTCCATAAATCATTCCCATAAGTATTGTTTCTATTACATCATCAAAATGGTGTCCTAATGCAATTTTATTGCATCCTAGCTCTTTTGCATTATTATATAGATAACCTCTTCTCATTCTTGCGCAAATGTAACAAGGATGATCTTCTATATTTGCCACTCTATCAAATATATCTGTTTCAAACATTGTGATTGGAATATTTAAAATGTTTGCATTTTCTATTATTTTTTGCTTATTTTCGTCATTGTACCCGAGGATTCATACACAAAAACTTAAGCTCAAATTCTATCTCTCCATGTCTTTGTAATTCTTGCATACATTTTGCAAGTAGCATTGAGTCTTTTCCCCCTGACAAGCATACTGCAATCTTATCGCCCTCTTGTATCATTTTATATTCTTTAACACCTTTTACAAATTTATTCCATATTTTTTTACGATAATTTGTAATTATTGTTCTTTCTATTTCCTTATATCTTTCCAAAACCTTGCCCCTTCATTTTAAAACAAGTCCTACTATAATAATAGGGCTTGTTAAATTTATATTATGTGTTACTATTGTTATTATTGTTGTCAGCATTATTATTGTTATTTGTTCTTACTTTTCTTGCAACTATCGCAAATCTTCCATCCTCTGTATGATATGCACATGTAGATAGTGTTACTAGTTGGTCTCCATAGTTTGCTGTTACTCCTGTGTCATACATAGAGTCTCTTTTTGCACACCTTACATATTCATTAAATGCTTCCTCATTTTCTGCATTTACAAAGTAATAATATCTAAATACATTTTTCTCATATTTATAGTATACTCTTGAACGAAAAGCTGCAATTATTTCATATTCTCCATCATCTTTCAATGTTGTAAAATTAATTGTTTTATGTTCTTTGAAGAAATCCTCTTTTTCATACTTTAATAATTCCTCAAACATTGCACCTCTTTGGTTTCTATGTCCATAAATTAAAAAGTTATCGCTTGGTCTATCAAAATTTACATCCTTATCTAAAAAGATTGAACCTCTAGCAGAATATTCTTTTTTATATGTATGGTCAAGATAATAGTCATTATCTTTTCCTTGAACTATTGGGTAGCTCATGTTTGTTCCTGGAACTTCTAACCATGCTACAACATCTGGATATTCATTATGTAGTTCCTCTAATTTTATCATTCTTTCTGTTTTCTCTGCTTCTTGTGGCTCCATGCTCGCACTATTCATTGAGTCTGCCAAATCGTCATATTCTTTGAATTCTTTTGATTCTTCATCACTTCTAAAAGCCAAGAATGCTATTACCAATACTGTTACTAAGATTAGTATTAATAATGCTAATATTTTTATTTTTTTACTTTTACTTTTATTTGTTCCGTTTTTCATTACGTTTTCTCCCTTCGTTTTACCTCTATATATTTTACTCAAATTTTTGAAGGAAATCAATACTTTATGCAATATTTTTAAAAAAAATTAATAATCAAAAGATATATCCATAGTTTTCAAATTTATATGTTTTGAGCCTTTTATTTTTATATATTCTCTTCTCTTATCTCATCTATTATATTTTTGTTTGCAATCTTTTTCTTTGCACTCCTCATTGAAACAAAGATAATCGCGTAAACAGCTACTATACAAATTCCTATATTAAGCCATGGTATTGTAAATGGATAAATCATCATATCTATACCCATTCTAGGGTATATAACAAATAGTATTGCAAGGCTAATTACTATCCCATAAAATATTGAGTCAAGCCCATAGAATATTCCTTCTAATCTCATCATTTTGTTTATTTGTTTTTCACTCATTCCCATTGATTTAAGTACAGCAAAGTCTTTTTTCCTAAGCAACATGCTAGAAGATATTGTGTTATATATGTTTACAGCTGATACTAAGCTTAGCAAACCTATCAAACAATTAATAACAACTTCTGTAATAACTTTTTGTATTTTGGTTGATTCTGCGAAAAGTTTTGTTCCTATGCATCCAACTTCTTCCCCTATAATATTTGAAATTGTTTCCATTCTTTCATAAATTTCATTTAATTTATCTGTAGAAACTGCTAAATTTATAAAATTGTTTTTTCCCATATTGTTTTCGTTCACCATTTGAATAACCGTAGGAGAATATATATCAAAATTACGTGAAGTATCTACTGTATATGGGCTAAAATCTTCTATAATTCCTACAATTCTTAAAGTCTTTTCTGTACCAGCTATTATTGTATTATAGCTATCTCCTACTTTATAGTCAGTTAGTCTAAATCCCTTGCCATGCTTAGAATTTCCTTTTACCGTATCCATCAAAATTACTTCATCATCTGCAAGTTTACTAATTCCTACTTTTTCAAGAATAGCTTTATATGCTTTATCATAATAACAAATAGTTTTTAAAGGTATATATATTTCTCCTTCTTGACCTGCCCTATATAGTCCATCTGCTATTAATTCTTTTACTTCACTTGAAGTCCTATTTGGCATTAATTTTATGCGTTCACTTTGTACAGTACTATATGTGCAATAGTCGTTAATTAACCTATTTTCTTCTAGGTAATCTGCAACTTTATAGATATCTTTTTGATTTACACTACCACTGCTAAATTTTATAGTAATATCTTCAAATAATTCTACCTCTAAATATGGTATAAGAGTCCCATAAGCATCACTTTTATAGAAATTCTCTACAATGCCAATTGTGCTTAAAAACAAAATAATACTTACGGTTAAAGAAATAGTAATGGTTCTATATCTTGATTTATCCCTTTTTATATTCTTGTGTGCAACTACTCCTTCTATTCCAAAAAGCTTTTGGATAATGTTTGATGATTTTAACTGTTTCTTATTTGTCTTTATTCTTGTTGTTCCTCTTATTGCTTCAATTGGACTTAATTTATTTAATTTTCTTAATGAAAGC
>CASTFX010000120.1 GCA_949448405.1 uncultured Clostridia bacterium | reverse complement strand
GTTCTTGCTTTTGACCATCTTCTTTTTGGTTGTGCCATTTCAAATTACCTCCTTTTTATTACGACTATCTATGATATTTAAATTAATTTCAGTCATATTTTAGTATTATACTAAAAAAATGTTCATTTGTCAACTATTTTGCCTAAATTTATTAGTATACTAATTTTATATTTCTACTATTCCACCAATTGTTTTACTATTTGGACGACCTGGTAATATGTTTGAACCTCCAGCTATTATTACTTTATCTCCTTTTTCAATGTATCCTTCTTCTTCTAACTTTGTTAATCCAGTATTCATTAAATCATTTATTGTAGGTTGTTCTGGAAGTAAGATTGGGTGTACATTCCATATTAATGCAAGTTGGTTATATGTCTTTTCATTTGAAGTTACTGCATAAACTGGACATTTAATTCCAAGTCCTGATAAATATCTTGCTGTATCTCCTGTATTTGTATATGCAACTACTGCTTTTGCATTAATTTTTCTTGCCATTCTACATACTGTATAGTTTACATTATATTCTAAGTCATCTGTTTCAACTTTTTGATATTTATTGTTAAATCTTTCCCAGTATTTTATCTCTTTTTCTACTGCTTTAGATATAGAATCCATTGTTTCTACACATTCTACTGGATATTCTCCTGTTGCACATTCTCCTGAAAGCATTATTGCTCCTGTTCTATCATATATAGCGTTTGCAACATCGCTAACTTCTGCTCTTGTTGGTCTTGGGCTATGTGTCATAGATTCAAGCATTTGTGTTGCTGTTATTACTGCTTTTCCTTTTCTATTACATAATTTTATTATGTCTTTTTGCTCTATTGGAACTCTATAGTAAGGTATTTCAACACCTAAGTCTCCTCTACCTATCATAATTCCTGCTGAATTATCAACTATCTCTTCTAAGTTGTCTAGTCCTTCTTGGTTTTCAATTTTACAAATAATCTTAATGTCTTTTCCACCATTTTCGTCTAATACTTTTCTAACTGCAAGAACATCTTCTTTATTTCTAACAAAAGATGCTGCAACATAATCAAAACCTACTCTTGCTCCATCTACTAAATCTTGGATATCTTTTTCTTTTAATGCTGGTAGATTTAAATGTATACCTGGGATATTTACGCTTTTTCTGCTACCAAGGTTTCCGTCGTTCATTACTTCACATACAACGTCTTTTCCTTTTATTTCTTTTACTTCTAACTCTATTAAAGCATCATCTAAAAGTATTTTTGTTCCTACTGATACATCTTTATATAGTTCTTTGTAAGATACAGATACTTGTTTTTCATTTCCTTCAATATCTTCATTTACAAGTGTAAATGTTTCACCTTTCTTTAATGTTGCTGGTGCATTTTCAAGTTTTCCTGTTCTAACCTCTGGTCCTTGCATATCTAATAAAAGTGCTACTGGTTTGTTTACTTGTTTTCTAGACTCAAAAAATTTCTCAATCTTTGATTTTTGTTCTGGATAGCTTCCGTGTGAGAAGTTTATTCTTACTACGTCCATACCAGCATTCATTAATTCAACTAGTTTGTCTTCACTAGCTGGTCCAATTGTACACACAATTTTTGTCTTTCTTAAATCTTTGTTCATTAAAATTCCTTCCCTTCTCTTTCTTTAAAATATCTTATATAGTATAACACAGTTTATGCATTTTGTATACTTTTTTCTTAATTTACTTGTCAAAATATTCTCTTTATCATATAATGTTTAAGAATAAGATAATATAATTATATATCTTAATTAAAAAATAATTTTCGGAGGTACATATGAAAACTCCTTTATTTCTAGGCTGTGGAACAGCTATTGCGACACCTTTTACAGATACTGGTGTTAATTTTGAAGAGTTTAAAAAACTCATCGAATTTCAAATTTCAGAAGGAATTGATTCAATTATTGTTTGTGGTACAACAGGAGAATCTGCAACAATGTCTACAGAAGAAAAAAAAGCTACTATAAAATTTGCTGTTGATACTGCAAAAAAACGTGTTCCCATTATTGCTGGAACTGGTTCTAACAATACAGCTTCTGCTATTGAAATGTCTAAATATGCAGAGAGTGTTGGTGCTGATGGACTATTAGTTGTTACACCATACTACAACAAAGCAACTCAAGGTCGGCCTTGTTCAGCATTTTAAAGCTATTGCTGAAAGTGTTAAAATTCCAATTATTATTTATAGTGTTCAATCAAGAACAGGAGTAAATATTACACCTGAAACTTGCTTAGAACTTTCAAAAATACCAAACATAGTAGCAATAAAAGAAGCCAGTGGAAATCTTTCACAAGTTGCAAGTATAGCAAATCTTTGCCGTGATAATTTGTGTATTTATAGTGGAAACGATGATCAAATTCTTCCAGTTCTTTCACTTGGAGGTTGTGGTGTAATTTCAGTTTTATCAAATATTGCTCCAAAGAAAACTTCTCAAATGGTTCATGAATTTTTGAATGGAAATGTAGAAAGTGCAAGAAAGACTCAATTAGATGCGATTCCTTTAATTAATGCTCTATTTTGTGAAGTAAACCCTATTCCAGTTAAAGAAGCATTGAATATTATGGGTTATAACTTTGGAATTCCAAGACTTCCACTAACAAAACTTACTGAAAAAAATACAGAAATATTAAAAAACGAAATGAAAAAATTTGGATTAATTTAAAAATTTTTAATAATTTGTAAAAGGTGGTTATATATAAATTTAAAGTGAACTGCGTAGCGACCAACCGAGCTGGAAGCGAGGACGATTGTGCCAGCCTTTCGCTTTTGCGAATAAGCGGCTGGCTCAGCAAAGGAACGAATAAATTTATATATAACCACCTTTTGTATTAATAATTATATTAAAATCTGGCAATTTAAAATTGCCAGATTTTTTTAGTTCTAATTTAATCCATATGCAGATAGTAGCCATCCTCCCATGTAAACTTCTAGACATGGTACTAATACAACTAATACGAAAAATATTAAGATTACACCAACTATTGCATATACTATTTGTGGTAAAGCTTTCATTGTTTTATTTAATAAGTTATCTATATCTACTTGCATGTACTCACATAATTTTTCCATCATTTCAGTTAAGTCTGTGCTCATACCTATTTTTAACATTTCTGTCATCATAGGTGATGCAAGTTTTGATCTTTCAAATGGTTCTATCCATGATTGTCCTATTAAAATATTGTTTATTGAAGCTTCCATTATTGATAAAAGCACAAAGTTTTTAGTTACATTCTTACCAACTTCCAAAGCATCTTGTATTCTCATACCATTTCTCAAGTTTAAAAGCATTGCTCTCATTACTCTTGAGAAATCTATTGCAAATATTAATGATCCAAATACTGGCATTGTATATTTGAAATAGTGGAAATTGTATTTTCCTTTTGGAGTATTTATATACCAAGCTATAAATAATGCTATACC
>CASTFX010000119.1 GCA_949448405.1 uncultured Clostridia bacterium | reverse complement strand
ATAATTACTATCCCTATAAAAGAAAAAGAAGAATAAAATAATATAGGTAGGCAAAGTATTACATAATGTTCTATATCAAAGCGATTATCATATAAAATTGTGAATACTATCCAAGGAACTATACATTGTGGAAGTACCCAGCGTAGTAATGTAATATTATTTGAAAATTGTAATTTGTATTCATCATTATATATAAACCAATTATTTAAATCTGCAACTCCTTGATTCCTAATTATAATTCTTCCTGCAACTTGTGATATAACTAAACAAGTTGAAAAAAATAATAAAATTCCAAATGCCTTAATTTGTTTGTCTGTTGTATCTGCTTTTGTAACTTTGAAAACTCCTAATACTGCAAGAAATAAGCCCAACATTCCCCAAATCCCATTTAATATTAAAGTCAAGTTTGGTGCTGATAGAATCTTCCCAAAAAATGCGGGCACAATATATTGTCCTATGTAATAAGTTAACATACTAGTTTCTTCTTGATTTATATAATATACTGGCCAAGATTTATTAGTTAAATCCTGCAAAATTCCATTATGTTTAAAAAAGTCTTCTGCCTGTATTGCAAATCCTGTTAATCCTAATACCCAACATAAAACAAACAGTGATATACATAGTCCTATAAATATTTTAATATTCATATAAATTGGAGTTACTTTTTCTAAATTCTTTTTGTATTTCTTATAATATTCATAAAGAGCAAGCAATATAATTATTGATATCGGAATAGAAATTGCTGGTTTTAACCATCCTATCAAAAAAATGAATATAGAAATATATATATAAGACATTGCACATACAAAAAAACCTATTCCGTTAATCCTAATCTTATGAATATTAATTTTTAACATATCCTTCATTTGTTTTCCCCTTTGCTTTTAGATTACGTTTTATGGTCATAAAATCCTTAACTGCTTGGATTCCTATTTTAGTTATCTTTTTAAGATTAATTGAATTAGTGCCTCCTTGTCTAGATTTAAAAGTAATTTCTCTAAATTCAACTTTTTCTTTATTATCTAATAATAAGACGGTAAGCATTACATTAGGTAAATTAAAATGTTCTGGTATCATTGAATAGTATTTTTGAAGGATATTTTTATCCATTAGCCTAAAAGGGGTATTTGCATCTTTAACATTTAATCTAAATATTAAGAATAGTACCAATTTCAATATTTTTGTTACAAATATTCTAGAAATTCCATCTTCTCTATTTTTTCTATATCCTATAATAGCATTATATTCTTTTCTCCTATTCCAAAACTCCCAAAATTCCTCTGGTACTGTTTGTCCATCTGAATCTGTTTGAAAAATATAATCTGCATTATTATCTAATACGTATTTATATCCATACAATACTGTATCTCCATGTCCTCCATTTTCCTTGTCTAATACTATTAAATTAGAAAATTGTTTTTCTAAACTTTTCAGTCTATCTAATGTGCTATCTTTTGAGCCATCATTTATTATAACTAATTTAGAGTTTTCTCCTATTCTTTCTACGACCTCACACCACTCTGTTGATACTTTATCTATATTTTCTTCCTCATTATATGCTGGAATTACAATATATAAATTTTCTTTCTTGTGTTCTTCTATACTATTTTTATCCTCTTTCATTTTTATTTTTCCCTTTATTTTTCTCCTACTATTTCTATTTCTAGTTCAATTTTTTTACCTGTTTTATCTAATACTTCATTTTCTATATACTCAATTAGTTCTAATATATCTTTAGTTGTTGCATTTGCACTATTAATAACAAATCCTGCATGTTTTTCAGAAACTTCTGCTCCACCTATTCTTTTACCTTTTAAACCGCATTCGTCTATAATTTGTGCTGTTATAAAATTTTCTCCTCTTTTGAATGTACTTCCTGCTGAAGGCTTATCAAAGGGTTGTTTTTCTTTTCTTAGGTTTAAGTATTCTTCCATTTTTGATTTAATTTCAGCACTATTACCCTTTTTTAGCTTTAATGTACTTTCTAATATTATATACTTCTGATTAGAGAACTTACTCTTTCTGTATTCAAATTCATGTCCATCTAAATCTATTTTATAAATATTACCACTATAATCCATATAGGTTGTTGAGTATACTATATCTTTGAATTCTCTTCCATAGGCTCCTGCATTCATTTTTATTGCTCCACCAATCGTTCCTGGTATACCTGATGCAAATTCAAATCCTTCTATTTCAAGTTTTAATAGCTTACCTGCAACCTCTGCATTTTTATTACCACTTCCAAGTGTTACAAAAATATCTTCTCCTTGATTAACTACTTCAAACTTACCTATCTCTATTTTACAAACTATTCCTCTTATGCCTTTATCTGTAACTAGAACATTACTTCCATTTCCAAGTATAAACATTGGTATACCTGTACTTTTTGAAACTTCAATAACATATTTTAATTCTTCTATACTAGTTACTTTTACAAAAATATCTGCGTTTCCACCTGTTTTAAACGAAGTGTGCCTTGACATAGGTTCATTTAGGAGTACTTTATTATCTCCTAAATTTTGTTTTAATAATTTAATAACATCCATAAACTTTCTCCAAACTATTAAAAAATAATATATAATTTAAAATTATATATTATTTTATTATTGATTTTCAGTTTTTAAAACTCAATTTTCTCTTCTATCCATTTGGTTAAGTCTTCGATTTTTACTCTTACTTGTTCCATAGTATCTCTGTTTCTTATAGTAACACTTTCATCTGTTTCTGTATCAAAATCAATAGTTATGCAAAAAGGTGTTCCTATCTCGTCTTCTCTTCTATATCTCTTTCCTATACTTCCTGCTTCATCATAATCACACATAAACTTTTTAGAAAGCATATTATATACTTCTTCTGCTTTTGGGCTCAATTTCTTAGATAACGGAAGTACAGCAGCTTTAAAAGGAGCTAAAGCTGGATGTAATTTAAGCACTGTTCTAACATCTCCTTCTCCTACTTCTTCTTGATTATATGCATTACAAAGAAACGCAAGTGCAACTCTATCACAGCCAAGTGATGGCTCTATACAATATGGTACATATTTTTCATTAGTTTCGTCATCCAAATATGTAAAGTCTTCTTTTGAATGCTCCATATGTTTACTTAAATCAAAATTTGTCCTATCTGCTATTCCCCATAGTTCTCCCCATCCAAAAGGAAATAAAAACTCTATATCTGTTGTTGCATTACTATAATGACTAAGTTCTTCTTTTTCATGGTCTCTTAAACGTATATTTTCTTCATTCATTCCAAGAGATAATAAAAAGTTCTTACAAAATTCTTTCCAATATGCATGCCACTCTAAATCTGTTCCTGGTTTACAGAAAAACTCTACTTCCATTTGTTCAAATTCTCTAGTTCTAAATGTGAAATTTCCTGGAGTTATTTCATTTCTAAAAGCCTTTCCTATTTGAGCTATACCCATTGG
>CASTFX010000118.1 GCA_949448405.1 uncultured Clostridia bacterium | reverse complement strand
AAAACCTTTCAATATTTATATAAATATTGAAAGGTTTTAATTTTACATTTTATGCACTCTTTAATTCAAGCCTTAGCTTATCTGCTATCATTGCGATAAACTCGCTATTTGTTGGCTTACCTTTTGCTGCTGATACTGTATATCCGAAGATACTTTCTACTGTTTCTGTCTGTCCTCTTCCCCATGCTACTTCTATTGCATGGCGTATTGCCCTTTCTACTCTGCTTGGAGTAGTCTTAAATTTTCTTGCGATATCTGGGTAAAGTTGTTTTGTGATTTGATTTATTATATCTATGTCATTTACAACCATCATTATTGCTTCCCTTAAATATTGATACCCTTTTATATGTGCTGGTACTCCTATCTCATGTATTATATTTGTAACTAAAGCTTCTAAATTTTCTACTTCATTTTTTCTATCTGGCAATATATCTATGTATGGTGTTTTAAATTCTTTATTAACCCCTGAATTTCTAATTCCGAGATGGTTTATAAAATTTTAAATCTTTTATTCTTTTCATAAGTAAGTTTATATCAAAAGGTTTAACTACATAATACTGTGCTCCAAGTTCTAATGCTTTTGCTGTTATCTTATCTTGTCCGACTGCTGAAAGCACAATAGAAAGTGGCTTTTTATCTAAATTAGATTCATTAATTCTCTCTAATACTCCTAATCCATCTAATTGAGGCATAATTACATCTATTATTGCAATATCTGGTTTAGCATTTTTAATCATGTCTACAGCTTCTAAACCATCTTTTGCAATACCTATTACCTCCATCTCATCTTCTTTCTCAATATAATTCGTTAAATTCTTTGCAAAGTCTACATTGTCATCCGCTACCAAAATCGACAATTTGTCTTTCACTTTTGTTTCCTCCTATCTTATTTTTGTAAATTTTTTACATTTTTGTATTATATTACTTTTTCCAAAATTTAGCAATACTTTTTTTGATTTATTTTTTCACTTTTTTGTTTTTTCTTTTGGTAGTTTTCAGATTTTCGTATTGTTTTCAAGCGTTTTGTCGTTTTATTTGATTTTAATATTTTTTTGTTTTTTAATTTCAATTGTAATTTTTTGGAAATTCTCTTTTTCTATTTTTTTGTAATTATTTTTACTGATTTCGACAATATTTTTTATTTTATCTGTATATTCTCTTTTTATTATATTTATATCGTTTTGTATACAAAAGCGTTGGAATTTTGAGTCTTCTTCATATTCTGTTAGTATCTCTATGACATATCCTTCTTCTCTTTTTATTTCTATCGCGTTTTCTAAAGCTTTTTTTGTTGCCTCTGAATATGCTTTAACTAATCCTCCTGTACCTAATAATATTCCTCCAAAGTATCTTGTAACTATTACAACTACATTAACTAATTCTCTTTTCTCAAGTATATTTAACATAGGCGCTCCTGCTGTACCTGTTGGTTCGCCATCATCACTTTGTTTTTGTATTATTCCATTCTCTCCATTTACCCTATATGCAAAACAATTATGTCTTGCGTCATGATATTTCTTTTTTATTTTATTAATCATTTCTTCCGCTTCTTTTTCATTTTCTATATAAAATATATTTGCAATAAATTTTGATTTTTTCTCTACTACTGTGGCTTCCGCTTCTTTTTCTATAGTCTTGAACATTTTCTCCTCCATATATTATGAGTTTTGTATCATCCCTGCTGTATATCCTGTTGAATATGCAATTTGCAAATTAAATCCTCCTGTATATGCATCAACATCTATAATCTCTCCTGCAAAATATAGCCCTTCTATTATTTTCGATTCCATGGTTTTGGGGTTTATTTCTTTTACATTAATTCCGCCTGCTGTAACAATTGCTTCATCGATTGGTCTAAATTTACTTATAGTGAATTTTAGATTTTTAATTAATTCTCCTAATCTTTTTCTTTCTTCTTTTGTTATTTCATTTACCTTTTTTTCTGGATTAATATTTGATAATTGTATCACAACTTCTATCATCGTTTGTGGTAATAACTCATTTAAGCTATTTTTAAAGTTTTTGTTTTTGTATTTTTCGAAATCTCTTCTAATTCTTAAATCTAGTTTTTCTAAATCTAATGCGGGTTTTAAATCTATACTTAGTTCTATTTGCTTTGTTTTTAATAATTCGTCTATGTTTTTATATCTTATTAAGTGTGATGACGAGCTTATTATGATAGGTCCTGTTACTCCAAAATGTGTAAATAGCATTTCTCCAAAATCGTCATAAATCTTTTTATTCTTAGCCTTATCTCTTATCTCTATTCCTACATTTCTTAGGCTAAGTCCTTGCAATTTTTTACATATTTCCTTTTCATAACATTCCATTGGTACAAGTGCTGGTTTCATCTCTTTTATACTATGTCCATATCTTTTAGCAATATCTTGTCCATCTCCTGTTGAACCAGTAAGTGGATAGCTTTTCCCTCCTGTTGCAAGTATTATCTTATCTGCACGCATTATTTCTTCTGTATTATTTAATGTATATTTTACTCCTACAGCTTTACTGCCTTCTATTTCTAAATCAGTTACTTCTGCATTGTTTATTATTTTAACATTTAATTTTTTTAATGTTCTATATAGTGCTTCAACAACACTTGCTGCATTATCTGTTGTTGGAAATATTCTATTGCCTCTTTCTACTTTTGTATTAACACCTTCTTGTTTTAATATATCTACAATATCGTTATTTGTAAAATTCTGGAAAGAGCTATAAAGAAATCTCCCGTTCCCTGGTATATTTTTAATGAACTCTTCTATATCTATTGCATTTGTTATATTGCATCTTCCTTTTCCTGTTATTCTAAGCTTTTTTCCTACATTATTCATCTTTTCTAATATTACTGTTTCGCATTTTTCTTTTGCTGCTGCAATTCCAGCAAGCATTCCTGCTGCTCCTCCACCAACTATTATAACTTTCATATAAATCTTCCTTATTTCATATATTTAATATACAAATTATATAATATTTCTTATTGTTTAGCAACTTTAAACAATTTTTACTTTTTTAGTAATATTTATGATTTTTGTCTAATATACATTAGTAAAGTTATTAGTACAAACATTTATTATGGAGGTTGAAGATGGAAAATTTAAGCTTATATCAGGATATTCAAGCAAGAACTGATGGTGATATATATATTGGTGTTGTAGGTCCTGTTAGAACTGGTAAGTCTACTTTTATCAAAAATTTCATGGACTTACTTGTTATTCCAAATATTGAAAATGAATATAAAAAAGAAAGGGCCCAAGATGAGCTTCCACAAAGTGCTGCTGGAAGAACAATTATGACTACAGAACCTAAATTTATACCTAATGAGGCTATTGAAATTACTTTGGGAGATAACATTCGATTCAAAACAAGACTTGTTGATTGTGTAGGTTATCTTGTAAATAATGCAATTGGTTATTTAGAAGATGATATGCCTAGAATGGTTAAAACACCTTGG
>CASTFX010000117.1 GCA_949448405.1 uncultured Clostridia bacterium | reverse complement strand
CTAATAAAATTTGTGGTTGCGGGGGCAGGACTCGAACCTGCGACCTTCGGGTTATGAGTTTTTCTACTACTTCACTGCCTCCCACTTTTCCTCTTTAAATCCAATAAAAATACCGCTATCAGATACAAGTATTGGTCTTTTTATCAGCATACCATCACTTGCTAACAACTCTATTTTCTCTTTATAACTCATTCCTTCTAATTTATCTTTTAGTTTCAATTCTTTATATTTAAGTCCGCTTGTATTAAACCATTTCTTTATATCTTCTCCGCTTCTTTCTATCCACCCTTTAAATTCCTCTACTTTTGGTGTTTCCTCAACAATATTTCTATCTACATACTCAACCTTATTTTCATCTAACCACTTTTTTGCTCTTTTACAAGTAGAACATTTTGGATATTCTATAAATAAATTTCTCATTATAACTCCTCCTCAAACTTTTAAACCAACTATTCATTCAATTATTTATACTCAAAAAGCTCCTTTTACAGAGCTTTTCTCTTCTAATTCATTTGCACTTTTCCAACTATTTCATTTATATCTGTAATATTATGACGTTTCATATAATCTTCTACTTCACCAATTGCTTTTATGCTAACTTCTGGTTCTATAAAATTTCCTGTTCCAATTGATATAGCTGTTGCACCTGCAAGCATAAATTCTACTACATCTTTTCCATTTACTATTCCTCCAAGACCTAATATCGGAATATTAACTGCTTTAGAAACTTGGTATACCATACGAACTGCAACTGGCTTTACAGCTGGTCCTGATAATCCTCCCATGTTGTTTGCAAGTACTGGTCTTTGTTTCTCTATATCTATACTCATTCCAAGTAATGTATTTATTAAAGATACTCCGTCTGCGCCTGCATCTTCAGCTCCTTTTGCAGGTAGAGTAATATCTGTAACATTTGGTGTCAATTTTACTATAAGTGGTTTGTCTAAAACTTTTCTTACTTGTGATGTAACTTCTTTTACACCTTCATATGAAGTTCCAAATGCCATGCATCCTGCCTTAACATTTGGACAAGATAAGTTTAGCTCTACTCCATCTATATCTAATGTATTTAATACTTTTGCAAGCTCCACATATTCTTCTATTGAACTTCCACATGCATTTACTATTACCTTAGTATCAAATTTTCTAAGCCATGGTAAATCATTTTCCATAAAATATTCAACACCTGGATTTTGAAGTCCTATTGCATTAAGCATTCCAGCAGTAGTTTCGCATACTCTTGGTGGTTTGTTTCCTGGTCTTGGTTTTAATGAAGTTCCTTTTGTTATTATTCCGCCTAATTTATTTAAGTCTATATATTCACTAAATTCTCTACCATATCCAAAAGTTCCTGATGCAACTGTTACTGGATTTTTCATCTTAATTCCAGCTAAATTTACTTCTGTATTCATTTATTTTCCTCCTTATTTATGTGTCTTTATATTTCTACCATATTCGCATCAAATACAGGTCCGTCTTTGCAAACATGCTTATACTCTGTCTCTTCTCCTGCATTTATTTTTACTGCACATCCAAGGCAAACTCCTATACCACATCCCATTCTTTCTTCTAATGATATTTGGCAAGGCACATTATTTTCTTTTGCAAGACTTTGTACAGCTTTAAGCATTGGTAACGGTCCACATGCATATATTTTGTCAATTCTTTTAGCTTCTATATCTTGTTTTAGAAAATTAATTGCAAATCCTTTTTCTGCGTAGCTTCCATCATCTGTTGTTAGAACAAACTTAACTGATACTTCTTTAAATTCTTTTTCTAATACAACGAAGTCTTTATTTCTAAATCCTAAGTACATATTTACATTACATTTTCCCTTAGCATTTTTTGCAAGCTCATATAGTGGGAATATTCCTATTCCTCCACCTATTATTGCTATATTTTTACCTTCTTCTATTTCAAATGTTCCTTTTCCAAGTGGTCCTAAAATGTCTATTTCTTCTCCTTCATTTTTTTTGGCCAAAATTTCAGTCCCTTTTCCTTTTACTTGGAATATGAATTCTACTATATCCCCATTTATATTGTGTATACTTATTGGTCTTCTAAGTAGTGGCTCTATTCTATCTGATACTCTTATTTCAAGAAATTGTCCCATTTTTGCATTTTCTGCAATTTCTTTTGATTCTACTGAAAATTTGTATATGTCTTCTTTTAATTTTTCTTTTTTTACTAATTTACATTTAGCATGTACTTGCATATCCATCCTCCTTAATTCTTTCTAATACTTGAATTTAGCTCATCTCTCATGCGAATAGCTTCTGCTCTAGTTGCTTTTGCAAATTCTTCTTCTCCAAATTTATCCTTCCACATGTCTGACTTATATGCACAGATTAAACTTCTTGACGCATTTACAATTCCACCGAAGTCCTTTATCATCAAATCCTAATGCTATGTCTTCTGCCTTTCCTCCTTGTGCACCATATCCTGGTATTAAGAAATATGAGTGTGGCATTATTTTTCTTAATTCTTCTAATTGTTTTGGATATGTTGCTCCGACTACTGATGAAATACTGCTATATCCATATTTTCCAATTAATTCTTTTCCCCATTCATTTACAAGTTTTGCAACTTTTATATATATTTTTTCTCCATCTTCTGTAACTAAATCTTGTAATTCTCCTGAAGATTTATTTGAAGTTTTTACAAGTACAAATATACCTTTTCCATATTCCTTACAATCTTCTATAAATGGAATTACTCCATCTGTTCCAAGATAAGGATTTACTGTGACGAATTCAACGTCATATATGCTATGGTTTATTTCTCCGATTTTTGTTTTTCCAATTGAAGCATTAGAATATGCCTTTGCTGTTGTTCCAATGTCTCCTCTTTTCATGTCTGCAATTACTATCATCCCTTTTTCTTTAGCATATTTGCAAGTTTCTTCAAATGCTTTCATTCCATATATTCCAAACATTTCGTAAAAAGCAATTTGTGGCTTTATTGCTGGAATTATATCATATACTGCATCTATTAATGCTTTGTTAAATTCTATTATTGCTTTTCCTGCTCCTTCTAAATCTTGTGAATATTTATTTTTTATGCAGTCTGGTATAATTTCGTATCTTGGGTCAAGTCCTATAACTGTTGGATTGTCTTTTTCTTTTATTTTATCTATTAATTTATCAATTGCATTTTCCATTATTCTTTAATCTTTCCTTTCTAAAATCCAATCTAAATTTGGAAAAGAAACAAGTAGTACCATATAAAATTTAGTAAAAAGAACAAAAATATATTTTTAGCACTATTTAGGCTTTTATCTAAATTTTAACAATGTGATACAAAGCTTATTTTTCAAATTTTATTTCTCCATCTACTATTGTGTATCTAACTTGTCCTTTTAGTTTTTTTCCAATAAATGGTGTATTTTTAGATTTTGATACTATGCTTTCTTCTGTATATACATATTCTATATTTGGATCAAATATTGTAATATCTGCAATAGCTCCTTGTTTAATTTCTCCTCTATCTATATTGAGTACTTTGGCAGGTCCATAT
>CASTFX010000116.1 GCA_949448405.1 uncultured Clostridia bacterium | reverse complement strand
CTATTTTTCCCTATTACAGCAATATTTTTGTCTTTATATCCCATATCTATTAGTGCTGTTCCTAGGCTATTTACTTCTCTTCCGAAAGTTTCATAACTTATATTTTCATATTGAACATTTTTTCCTTCTTTGTGCTTTATCACAAATGCTGTATTTTTTGCAAAATCTTTACATGCACTATCTATTAAGTCTTTCACGTCTTTAAATTCTTTTACATTATATAAAACTTCATTTTTCATAATTTTTCTCCTATCTAGTTTTCAATACTAGATTATCACATATCAAATAGCAAGTCAATATTTTTGACCATCCATTCTATAACTTATTTTGTCTTAATTCTTTTACATTTCTTTCTAAACTATTTAATAAACTATTTACATCTTCTTTTGTGTTATTATGTCCAAATGTAACTCTTATCGAACCATTTATATATTCCTTCGGAGTTCCGTATTGCAAGTAGCACATGTGATGGACTTGCGACTTCTGAATTACAAGCTGAACCTGTTGATACGCAAAAGCCTTCTGCGTCTAGTTTTAAAAGTAACGAATTCCCATCGATACCTTTAAAAGATATATTGGCATTCCCTGGAAGTCTGTCATTTCTATCTCCATTTATATATATGTCTGGTATTCTTTTTTCTACATTTGAGATATAGTATTCTCTTAAATCTAATAATTTTCTGTTGTATTCGTCTATATCTTTATATGCAAGTTCTATTGCCTTTCCGAAGTCCTACAATTCCTGCTACATTTTCTGTCCCTGCTCTTTTATCCTTTTCTTGATGTCCTCCATTTTGCTGTTTTTCAAATTCTACTCCTTGTCTTACATATAATGCTCCCACCCCTTTTGGTCCATAAAATTTGTGGGCCGAAAGTGATAACATGTCAATATTGCATTTCTGTACATTAATTTTTATATTTCCTATTCCCTGAACTGCGTCTGTATGAAAATATATTCCATGTTTTTTTGCAATTTTTCCTATCTCTTCTATTGGTTCTATCGTTCCTATTTCATTATTTGCTGCCATAATAGATATTAAAATTGTTTTATCTGTTATAGCATTTTCGAGTTCAGCTAGATTAATTTTTCCATATTTGTCTACATTTAGATATGTTATTTTAAATCCTTCTTTTTCTAAACTTTCACAAGTTTCTAATACAGCGTGATGTTCTATTTTAGTTGTAATTATATGGTTTCCTTTGTGTTTATTTGCTTTTGCAACTCCTTTTATTGCTAAATTGTCACTTTCACTCCCACAACCTGTAAAATATATCTCTTTTGGACTTTTGGCTCCTATTACTCTTGAAACTTGCTCTCTTGCATAGTCTATCTCTCTTTTATTGTGTCTTCCTATTGTGTATATAGAGGATGGATTTCCATAATTTAGTCCAAAATATGGTATCATTGCTTTTAAAACTTCATCTTTTACATATGTCGTTGCCGCATGGTCAAAGTATCTTATTTTCTCCACTGTTAATTCCTCCTTTATCTTATTATATGAAAAAATAAACAAGAAAAAACCAGAGATTTCAAAAATCTCTGGTAAAATTATTTTGTATACAATTTTAAAATTAATGTGCAACTTCGACTCCTATATTAAGTTTTTCTCCATTAATATTGCATTCTGTGCAGTGTTCCATTGTTTCTCTTGTTATAAGGTCTATTGCCAAAGTCTCTTTTTTGATAATTTCTTTGTTGTCTTGTATTACTTTTTCTAGCATTTCATTTCCTGATACGTAAAGATAAATTCTATCTAATACTTCAAATCCTCTTTCTTTTCTTAGGTTTTGAACTTTTGATATTATCTCTCTTACATATCCTTCATTTTTTAGTTCTTCTGTGATTACTGTATCTAATACGACTCCTATTAGTCCATTTCCTGCAAAAGCAAATCCTTCTTTTCCTTGCATTGTTACAAGTAAATTTTCTTTATTTAATTCTATTTCTTGGTCATTAACTTTTATTACTTTATTTCCACCATTATTTATTGTTGTTGCTAGTTCCATTTGATTGCATTTTGCTATCTCTTGTTTAATCATAGGTATTAGTTTACCATATTGTTTTCCAAGTACTGGTAAGTTTGGTAATATTTCAAAGTTAACATATTTAGAAAGGTCTGCTCCAAGCTCTACTTTCTTTATGTTTAATTCATCTTTTATAATGTCTCCATAATAATTTGGAAGTGTGTCAAGTGAAATTAGCATCTCTGAAAGTGGTTGTCTATTTTTAATATTTGCTGTATTTCTTGCGCTTCTTCCTAATTTTACTAATGTATATGCTAAGTCCATTTCTTTTTCTAATTCTTTGTCTATAGCTTTTTCATCTACTTCTGGCCATTTGCACAAATGTACACTTTCTTTTGCTTCATTGTCTAGGCTTCTTACTAAGTTTTGGTATACTTCTTCGGCTATAAATGGTACAAATGGTGCTATTACTTTTGATAAAGTAACTAATGTTCTATATAGTGTGACAAATGCTCCTAGTTTATCGTCTGTAAGCTCATTGCCCCAGAATCTACTTCTATTACGTCTTACATACCAATTTGATAAATTGTCCACGAATTCTTCTATTTTTAAGCTAGCTCCTGTTATGTCATATTTATCTAATCCTTCGTCTACTTCTTTTACTAATGTATTTAGCTTTGATACTATCCATTTATCCATTACATTCTCAGATACAAAGTCTTTATATTTTAATGGATTAATATTATCAATATTAGCATATAGTACATAGAAAGAGTATACATTCCATAGTGTTCCTAAAAATCTTCTTGAAGTATCTCCTACATCTTCCATAGAGAATCTTGTTGGAAGCCATGGAGCGCTTGCTGTATAGAAATGCCATCTTGTTGCATCTGCTCCTTCTTTATTCATTACTTCAAATGGATCTACTACATTTCCTTTTGATTTAGACATTTTTAGTCCTTTTTTATCTAGGACATGTCCTAAAACTATACAGTTTTCAAAAGAAGCTTTATCAAATATAGCTGTTGATATTGCAAGTAAAGTATAGAACCATCCTCTTGTTTGGTCAACCGCTTCTGATATAAACTGTGCTGGATAATTTTTATCAAATAATTCTTTGTTTTCGAATGGATAATGCAATTGTGCAAATGGCATTGAACCTGAGTCAAACCAACAGTCTATAACTTCTCTTGTCCTTGTCATTTCCTTTCCACATTTTTCACATTTTAAATGTATACCATCTATATATGGCTTATGAAGTTCTATATCATTTGGTACATCGATTCCTTTTTGTTTTAATTCTTCAATGCTTCCAATACATTCCATATGTCCACATTCACATTTCCATATTGGTAGTGGTGTTCCCCAATATCTATCTCTTGAAATTCCCCAGTCTATTACATTTTCAACAAAGTTTCCAAATCTTCCTGTTCTTATTGTATCAGGATACCAATGAATTTTGTTGTTGTTTTCAACTAGTTTATCTCTTAGAGTTGACATTGCAACAAACCAGCTCTCTTTTGGATAATATAAAAGTGGTGTATCACATCTCCAACAATGTGGATAAGAGTGCAT
>CASTFX010000115.1 GCA_949448405.1 uncultured Clostridia bacterium | reverse complement strand
GTCCTATGTCTTGTTCCTGTTTCTTTAGTTTCAATAGCAGGAGATGGTATAAGCTGTGCATTTGCGTATAAAATCTTTTTTAAATCACTACTTAAAATGATTGCCCCATCCATTTTCGCAAGTTCATATAATCTTGCAGCTGTATATTCTTCATCAATTTTAAAACCGTCCGATCAACTATGTCTAATACTTCTTTTGAATCTCCTATAACTATTAATCCACCTGTTTTTGCTTTTAGTATATTTTCTAGTCCTAATCGTATTTCAGTACCTGGCGCTACTATTTTTATCATATTTGCTATAGTATCTTGCTTATTCTCTCTCATAGTAGTCCGTACCCCTTTCATTGCATCTTTAATGTTTTTCACACCTATTATATCTAATTTATATTTTTCTTTCAATAGTTTTTTATTATTTTCTGGAATAATACATTTTTTAAATCCTAACTTTTCTGCTTCCTTTAGTTGTTTTTCTATCATATTTACTCTTCTAACTTCACCTGTTAAGCCTACTTCGCCAATTACTACTATATCGTTTGGAATTGGTTTATTTTTATGACTTGAGCAAACACTTAGTATGATTCCGAGGTCTATTCCTGGTTCATTTATCCTTATTCCACCAACTACATTAAGATAAGCATCTTGATTTGATAAATTTACTCCTGCTCTTTTTTCTATAACTGCCATAAGAAGAGTTAATCTATTAAAATCAATTCCATTTGCTGTTCTTCTTGGAAATCCAAATAGCGTTCCGAGTTGTAAGTGCTTGTAGCTCGACTAGAAGTGGCCTTGTTCCTTCCATTGTTGAAACTATCACTGACCCTGCTGGCTCTTCATCTCTTTCTGAAATTAAAACTTCTGATGGATTTATAATTTCTGTCATTCCTTCCCCTTCCATCTCAAACATTCCAATTTCATTTGTAGAACCAAACCTGTTTTTTACTCCTCTTAATATTCTATATGATAAATATCTTTCTCCTTCTAAATATAATACAACATCTACCATATGTTCTAGTACTCTTGGGCCTGCTATATTTCCGGTCTTTTGTTACATGTCCGATTATTATTGTTGTAACTTTCTTTTCTTTGCACATTCTCATTATTCTAGATGTTATCTCTCTTAATTGACTTGTACTTCCTGGGATAGAGTCAACTTTATCTGAGTATATAGTCTGTATAGAATCTATTATTACTAGTTCTGGATTTTCCTTTTCGATTTCATTTTCAATTAAATCAATATCAGTTTCTCCAAAAAACATAATATTGTTTTTATCTATTTTTAATCTATCTGCTCTTAATTTTATTTGTTCTGCTGACTCTTCTCCTGAAACATAAAGTACATTTTTTTCTGTTTTAATTTTGTCACATATCTGAAGAATTAAAGTTGATTTTCCAATACCTGGTTCTCCTCCAATTAATATAAGGGAACCATCTACTAGACCTCCTCCGTAAAACTCTATCTAATTCTCCAAATCCAGTTGATAGTCTTGATATTTCTTTATATTCTACACTTTTTAATGCAACTGAAGTTGTTTCTTTTCCTTCTTTTTTATTTTTTATGACTTTATCGTCTAATTTTTGTTCAAAAAATGTATTCCATTCATTACAAGCAGGACATTTTCCGAAGCCATTTTGCAGATTCATATCCACAACTATTGCAAACAAAGACAGATTTTGCTTTAGCCATATATTAGTTCCTTTCTAATTTAGCTTAATAATAACTTTATTTTCTAAGTTCTGCTTTAAATTCTTTTTCAACTGCTGCTATAACTTTTTCAATACTTGGATTTATTTCTTCATCTGTTAAAGTTCTATCTTGTGAACCAAATGTTAAAGAAAATGCTATACTTCTCTTTCCTTCTGGTATGCCTTTTCCTTCATAGATGTCAAAAATCTCTACATTTGTTAATTCTCCTCCTGCTGCCTTTTTAATGACTTTTGCAATTTCTAATCCTTCGATAGTTCTATCTACTACTAAGCTTAAATCCTTTTTAATACTTGGGAATTTTGATATTTCTTTGTATTTCATTTTTCCTGTTTTAAGTTCTAATAATTTACTTAAATTTATTTCACATACAAACACTTTGTCTTCTGCAACATTTGGATGAATAAGCCCCATTACTCCATATTTTTTGCCATTTACAATAATATCTGCTATTTGTCCTGGATGGAATTCTTCTGGTATGTCTTTTGCTTTTACAAAGCTATATCTATTCTCATATCCAAGACTATTAAGTAGTTCTTCTACAACCCCTTTTAGTATATAAAAGTCTACTTCTTTTTTATTATTTATTCCTGTATAAAATTCTCCTGACATTAGCATGCAAAGCTTTAATTCTTCTTTATACTCTTCTCCTTGCTTGTAGAAACCTTTTCCTATTTCGAATATTGATACATCCTTATTTTCACGTGCTCTATTGTATTCATATATTTTAAATAGTGATGGTATCATACTATATCTTAAAGTATTTCTATCTTCTGTTATAGGGTCTAATAATTTTATTGCTTCAAATTTGTCGTTTGTGAATGTAAATGCTTCTTTTTCATTTACTAATATATATGACAAAGTCTCATTTAGTCCTAAAGATATCATCTTATTTCTTATTTGTCTTTGGGTTCTGTCATAATCTCCTGGAATTGTTGGAACAACAGGAAGTTTTCCTTCGATATTATTTACTCCATAAATACGTCCTACTTCTTCTATTAGGTCTTCTTGTATATCTATATCTATTCTTCTTCTAGGTACTAATACTTCAATGAAATTATTTTTTTCTTCTGCTTTAAATCCTAATCTTCTAAATATATCTATTGTTTCTTCAGTAGATATATTTGTTCCAAGCAAACTATTAATTTTTTCTAGTTTTATCTCTATTTTTTTATCTTGTCTTTGAGTTTTATCATATACACAAGTTCCTTTTGAAATTGTGGCATTTGCATATTTTTCAAGTAGCACACATGCTCTTTCTGCTGCCATGTATGTTCTATTTGAATCTAGCCCTTTTTCAAAACGATTACTTGCTTCACTTCTTACAATTTTTTTAGAAGTTAATCTAACTTTTACTCCATCAAAAATAGCAGCTTCTATTATAACATTTTTTGTATTTTCTTCTATCTCTGTGTCTAATCCTCCCATAACTCCTGCAAGTCCAATTGCTCTTTTTCCGTCTGAAATTACTATATCATTTATGCTTAATTCTCTTTCTATTCCGTCTAATGTTGTTAGTTTTTCTTTATCTTCTGCCATTCTTACTTCTATTTTTCCATTTAATCTATCAGCATCATAGAAATGAAGCGGTTGCCCTGTCTCAAGCATTACATAATTGCTTATATCTACTACATTGTTTATTGGTCTTATTCCTGATGAAAGAAGTCTATTTTTTATAAAATCTGGACTTTCCTTTATCTCAACATTTAAAGCTCTTTTGGCTAAGAATGCTTTACAATTATCTGTCTTTATATCTAAAGAAAAACTGTTATTTATATCTTCTCCATTTTCTTTATGTGAAAGTTCTATATCTTTTACTTTTTTATCATATATAGCACCTATTTCATATGCAATTCCTAGTATGCTTAG